>JBBRUN010000123.1:0-11785 GCA_038247765.1 Gemmatales bacterium
GAACGCGTTTAGACGAAGCCACAAAACGCATCGAAACATGGTCCACACGGGCTTGGAGCTTGATTCCCATTTTCATCGGCGTCATTCTCTCGCTCTCCGCGGGCCTCATCGTCGCCCTCGTGAAACGGTAGGACATCCCCCATGCAAAACACCAAATTCTTTCACACGAATCTGCCGCCGGACTTGCGCGTCCTCAAAGAGGAAATTGAAGGGCACGCCAAAGCGTACGGGCTCGATTTCTACGAGACGATCTTCGAAGTCGTGGACGCGGACGACCTGAACGAGATCGCGGCCTACGGCGGCTTCCCCACCCGTTACCCGCACTGGTCCTTCGGGATGCAGTACGAAGAGTTGAAGCGCGGCTACGAATACGGATTGAGCAAAATCTACGAGATGGTGATCAACAACGACCCCTGCTACGCGTACCTGATGCGCTGCAACTTGGTCGTCGATCAAAAACTCGTCATGGCCCACGTTTACGGGCACTCCGATTTCTTCAAAAACAACGCCTTCTTCGCCCATACCAGTCGCAAGATGATGGACGAGATCGCCAACCACGGCGCCCGCATCCGCCGCTTCGCCGAGCGCTACGGTGAAGAGGAAGTCGAAGCGTTCCTCGACCGCTGCATGTCGATCGACGACCTCATCGACATCCATTCCGTCGCAATCAAACGCCGCGACGAACACCCGAAATTCGAGATCAAGCCGGACGACGACCACTCGGGGGACGACAAGCCGGTGCGGTTCAAGTCGAAGCCGTACATGGAGGATTACATCAACCCGCACGGCGACGATGAGCCCCCGAAACCGAAGGAACCGCAAGCGGCCCACTTCCCGGACGAGCCGCAAAAGGACGTGCTGCTGTTCCTCATCGAGCACGCCCCGCTGAAAAACTGGCAGCGCGACATGCTCAGCATCGTCCGCGACGAAGCCTACTACTTCTACCCGCAGGGCCAAACCAAGATCATGAACGAAGGCTGGGCGTCGTTTTTCCACAGCACCATCATGACGGAGAAGGTTCTCCAGCCGTCCGAACTGATCGACTACGCCGATCACCACTCGGGCACCATGGCCACGAGCGGGCAGCGCATCAACCCGTACAAACTCGGCATCGAACTGCTGCGCGACATCGAGTACCGCTGGAACACCGGCCGCTTCGGCCCGGAGTGGGACGCCTGCGACGATTACGAAGCCCGGCGCACGTGGAACAAACCGACGAACCTCGGCCGGAAGAAAATCTTCGAGGTCCGCAAGGTCCACAACGACATCACCTTCATCGACACGTACTTGACGCCCGAGTTCTGCCGGGAGCACAAGCTCTTCTCGTTCGCCCACCAAGACGCGACCAAGAATTACGTGATCGAGTCGCGCGAGTTCGACCAAGTGAAGAAGCGGCTGCTCTTCAGCCTGACGAACTTCGGCAAGCCGTACATCGAAGTGATCAACGGCAACCATCGCAACCGCGGCGAGTTGCTGCTCCGGCACCGGTATAATGGCGTGGAGTTGAAGCTGAGCGACGCCCAAGCCACGATGGTGAACCTCCGGTACATTTGGGGCCGGCCGGTGCACATCGAAACGGTCGTGGACGAAAAGCCGACGGTGTTGAGCTTCGACGGAACCGACCATACACGCCAACAAATCATCGTAGGGAAAACATGAACCCCACGGACGCCCTCGTTCAATCGCTCGACGCCTGGCAACCCGTTGGCCCCGGCCCGCACGCGCACACGACCGCCCAACCGGGCTGGCAGACGACCGTGACCGCCGAGGCCAACGACAGCCTCGCCGCGAAGGTGACGGAAGTCTCGGTCGCACGCACCGGCCCAGCACCCGACACTAGCACCCTGCGCGGCTGGGCCGAGAGCATCGCCGCGAAACCGGTCGGCCTACCTGAACCGCTGGCGCTGCACGAGATCGACGCCGACGGCGGAGTCGCGATCCTCCGCAGTGCCCAGCCGACGCGCACAGGCGACTCCGTCGGCTACTACGAAGCGACCTTGACCGGTACCGACGAAGCGAAGTTGAAGCGCTACCGCGCCAACACTGCCGCCAATACCCCCCGCGAAGCGGTGCCGTTCGTGCTGACTCACGAATCGATCGCGAAGATTGCGGAGACGCTGGCGGGCTGACGGGAGGTCACGGATGCGCACCGACCCACTCGAACATCGCGACTTCGTTACCGTCCGGGTCGTGCAGCAGCGCCCGGCGGTAGCCTTCGGCGCTGGCCTTCACCGGCGACGCGACCCGGACACCCACGGCTTCCAATCGCGTCAGTTCCGCATCCAAATCGGGCACTTCGTACATCAATCGGCAGCCGCCGGGCCGGGGTGCGCCGCGCTTCAGCGACAATCTCCCGGCGTCACCTTCCAGCAGCGCGAATCCGTTCGCTTCGTCCAGCAGCGTCAGTGACAACCCGACGGCACCGCAGTACCACGCGACGCCCGCGGATAACTCGCTGACAGTGAGCTCGACCATGTAAAGCTTCACGGCGTCGCCTTCCGCCGGAACAACTTGCCGAGTAGTCCCGCGCCTGCGGATTTGGCCGGGCCCGTCTCGCGGAAGAGGACGCTCTCCCGTTTGAACTGCCAGATCGCCAAACCGAGCGCGATGGAAATGTACACGGCGTGCGAACCGAGCACCGGGGCGAAGTACTCCCACGGGATCGGCTCCGCCGATACCGCGAGCAGTTTCTGTTGCAGTAGCATCGGCCCCGTGATCGGCATCAGGCTCATCCCCGGCGTCAGTTCCGTGCCCGGCAGCATGCCCCAAAACGCCAGCGGCATCGCCAGCAGCATCAGCGGCATCAGGTAGTATTGGCCTTCTTTTGTGCTGCGGGCGAAGACGCCGAGCGACAGACTGACGGCGCTGAAGAGCATGGCGATCGGCAAACCGAGGACGACGCAGCCGAGCACGCCGGGCAGATTTACCACCGGTGAGCCGAGCCAGAGGCCGAAGAGGACCGCCGAAATCGTGAGCCAGAAGACGTTCCAAACGACCGACGCGAAGCTGAACAGCGTGACTGCGAGGAACTTGCCGACGACGATCTCGCTCCGCTCGGCGGGTGAGATCAGCAGCGTCTCCATGGTGCCGCGCTCTTTTTCCCCGGCCGTGAGATCGACGGCCGGTTGAATCGTCCCCGCGACGACCCAGATGATCAAGATGAACGGGAAAATCTTCACGAATTGATCGCGGAGTTCGTCGGCCCCTTTTTTCAAATCGTCCTTCTTGTCGTCGGGGTCTTGGACGTCGAAGGGTTTGTCGAAGTCTTTCGGCAGCCCGGCTTTCTCGAAGCGCTGATCGCGCACCTTCGCCGACCACGCCGCGAGGATCGTCTGCATGCGCTTGCCGGCGAGCTTGGACTTCTCGTCGCCGTCGCGGGTGCGGATTTCAATCTTCGGCTTCGCCTGTTTCTGCACCGCGTCGGCAAAGCCATCCGGGATCACGATCACCGCATCGACCGCTTTGGAACTCAACTGCGTCTCAGATTCCGCCTCGGTCATCGGCTTCACCGCCACTGCAGCGCCATCGACTTTCGCCGAGACCAACCCGGCCGCGAAGCCGTCGACGGTGTCGTTGAATAGCGGTGGCAGACTCGAACCGGTCGCGCCGACAACGGCGACGGTCGTCTGCTGGCGGATGTAGCCGCTGGCCAGCACGAACCCGGCGAACCCGAACAGCGGATAGAGCAGTAGCGGCAGCACGAGGATGACCATCACGGTGCGCCGGTCGCGGAGCAGATCCCGCGTCTCCTTCTTGGCGATCAACTTCACGATGGCCAAACGCATGGATCACTCCGGTGCCGATTCCGATTCGACCATCTTACCGGCGGCGACGGAAATCCCTGCGCGAATCGGTTTTCATTTGCTGCCGTTGTTGATCTGCACGACTTGCTCTTTGGTGAGCGCCTTAGAATTGAGCGATTCCGCTTCCAACGTCAGGCGGAAATTTCCGGGGCCGGATTTATTCGCTTTGTAGGTGATGGTGAAGATTTCGGTCGCGCCCGGCGGGATCGGCCGCGCGTCGAAGATCACATCAGACGAATTTACAGTGTACTGCCGCGGCGAACCTTGCACGAACTGCACGTTCGCCGGCAGCTCCACCCGGAGCAGCATCCCCTTGTCGGTCTCGGTGCCTTGGTTCTTCACCTTCACCGTAATCAGCCCCTGCTTGCCGACGTTCACCGACACATCTTCGAAGTCGGGTTTCCACGTCAGGTCGGCGCGGCCGAGGAAGGTGGACAATACTTCCTTGGCGTCCTCCACGGCGGTGCGGCTTTCTTTGGCCGTGGCCTTGATGACTTTCTTCCCGGAGGTCGCCGATTCGAGGCTCAGGCGCAGGTCGAAGGCTTCGCCGGCCGGGAGTTTCGGTAGCATCCACATAACGGTGTCTTTGGTTCGACGGGCCCCGGCCGTGACCTTCGTGGCCTCGCAGCCTTCGGGCAAGCTCATCGAAATCTTCACGTTTTCCAAGGGTTGCGTGCCGGTGTTCTGCACGCGTGCCGTGTACAGTGCGGCTTCCTTCGAAGCGACCGTGGCCGGGCCGGTGAGTTCGAGCTTCAGCGACGGCACGAGAATCTTGGTCTTGCTGTCGGCGCTCTCGGATTGCACCGACGCGAGCTTGTCGTCGCTCGCGGCCACGGAGGTCGCGATCAATTCGCCGCCGCGTTTGCTGAGGAGCTGGTACGTGACAATCTTCGCCTGACCCGGTTCGAGAGTGCCGAGCTGCCAAATGCGCTGGTTGGCGAGTTCGCCTTTCTCCGAGTCTTTGTCGTTCTTGAAATCGACGCCCGGGGGCACGGTTTCGACGAGGCGCGTCTGCGCGATCGGCACCGTCCCGGCGTTGGCGACCTCGACGCGCACCGTGATGAGTTCCCCCTGCGATACCGTCGGCGTGGCGGTCTTCTTCACCGTCAACTTCGGCTTGTCGATGGTCGTGACGACTTCCGAACCGTGCTCGAACGAGACGTGCCCGCGCAGGCGGATTTCTGTCGCTCCGACATCCGGCTTGAATTCGAGATCAATGATTTTCTGCTCGCCCTTGGCGAGGGATTTGAAATTCCAAACCAGCTGACCGACGGCGGCCGGGTCGGCGCCGCAAGGCGGTTCGCACTTGCTCGGCTGTTTGCCGGCGCCCTCGGGCATCGGCACGCGCACCCGGACGCGGTATGCCGTGGCGCCGGAGTTGTTGGTGACGATGAGCTTGTACGCGGCGGTCTTACCGTTGGCGATGTGGGCCGCCGTGCGGATTTGCAATTGCACGCTCGGCGTCGGAGGATCGCTGACGACCGGGGCGCCCCGCGGAGCCGTGGATGTGACGCCGGTGGGAATCCGCGGAGCCGTGGGCGAATCGGAAATCGTGCCGGGGATGACCGGTTGTTGAAACTGAACCGGCTCGACCGGCAGCGCCGTCGGAGCGATTTGCCCGATGGCCGAGCCGACCAGCAGAAGACCGCCGAGCAGAGTCAAGAGAAGATCCCGGTGCATGCGCAGTCCCTCGCGGCCGGCCGGAGGCCGACAAACCGCACGCGGGATACCACCTTGGGTAATCCGGGTAAAGGGCAAGTGAACTTAGGGTGTAGCAACGATTCTTGGAAGTGTGTTGCAGAGAGCCGTTCTCGTAGGTGACGCTGTGCGTGACGCCGGTGCGCAGCCGGCACGGGTCTGGCGTCACGCACAGCGCGACCTACGAAAACCTACAAGTATCGTTGCTACACCCGACTCAGCCGACGTACGCCGTCGGGTCGGGTCGACCAGCTTCGGCGAAGCCGAGGCGGCGCAGTTGGCACGCATCGCAGTGCCCACAGGCCCGGCCGGCGGCGTCGGGATCGTAGCAACTCAACGTCTTCGAAAAATCGACCCCGTGGCGGTGGCCCGTGCGGATGATGTCGGCTTTGGTCATTTGAATTAGCGGCGTGTGGATGCGAAGGCGGTGGCCGTCTTGCGTGCTCGCTTTGGTGGCGAGGTTCGCCAGCGCCGTGAAGGCGTCGAAGAACTCCGGCCGGCAATCGGGGTAGCCGGCGTGATCGAGGTTGTTGGCGCCGAAGAAAATGTCGTTGGCGCCGAGCGTCTCGGCGTAGCCGAGGGCGATCCCGAGGAGGATCGTGTTCCGCGCCGGGACGTACGTCACCGGGATGCCGGCGTTCATTTCGTCGGCGCTGCGATCTTTCGGCACGGCCGCGTACGATGTGAGCGCCGAACCGCCGATGCCGCGGAGGTCGAGCGCGACAACGCGGTGGACGACGCCGGAGGCCATCGCCAACGCCGCGGCGCACCGGAGTTCGATGCGGTGCCGTTGGCCGTAGTCGACGCTGAGCGCGAACGGCTCGAAGCCCTCGGTTTTCGCCAGCGCGAGCAGGGTCGCACTGTCGAGGCCACCGCTGAGCAACACGACCGCACGCGCCATCAAACACCCCGCTCCTTCGGATCCCAGATGTACTTGTGGGCTTGGATCTGCAGCCGCACGTTCAACCCGGATTGCAAAATCCACTCGGCCAGTTGCTTCAAAGTCACCTCGCCGAAGGCCGCGCTGATCTGCACGGTGAAGCGCGATTCGAGCTTGAGTCGCTTCACGGTTTCGGCGGCCCAGTACCAATCGCGGTCGCTGGCCACCACGAACTTCACTTCGTCAGTCGGCTTCAATACGTCGAGGTTCGACCAGAGGTTCGCCTCGGATTCGCCGCTGTCCGGGCACTTCAAATCCAGGATGATGTGCACGCGCCGATCGACCGGTTCCACCGTGATGGAGCCGCTCGTTTCGAGCAGCACGGTTTTGCCCGCATCGCACAACTCGCTCATCAGCGGCAGTACTTCGGCTTGCAGCAGCGGCTCACCGCCGGTGAGTTCCACGAGCGGCGTATCGAGGCTGAGCACCTTCGCCAGCACGTCGGCGCGGGGAATCTTCGACCCTTGATTGAAGGCGTACGGGGTATCGCACCAACGGCAGCGGAGATTGCAGACGCTGGTGCGGACGAAGACGCAGGGCAGGCCCGCGTAGGAGCTCTCGCCCTGGATGCTGCGGTAGAGTTCGTGCACTAGCAATTCGCCGGGCTTCAAATCGTCCAGCGGCCGGAGGCGGTGATCGGTCGTGGGCAATGCAATCGGGGCGGTCACTCGGGGATCTCGGTGCGGGTCGCGTCGTCGCGGTTCAGGCAGATGGCGAGTTTGCGGGCCGGGGTCGCTTTCAATTCGGCAGCGATTGCCGTACTCTCGATCCAACCGTCCGCATTCGGTCCGACGTTCACATAGACGCTTTCCACGAGCGCGAACACCTCCGGTTTCTTCGTGTCGCGGTCGATAATCCAAACCTCGGGCACGCCGAGTTCGGCGTAAAACGGCAGTTTGTCGTAACTCTCGTCTTTCGGCGAGCGCACTTCGATGCACACTAATGGCGCGCCGAGGATATAGGTATCCCGATTGCAATGGAGGCGGTCGGATGACAGAAGTACGACGTCGGGGATACGGTAATTGCGGATCCAATCGGCTTCATCTTCGGGCGGGACGACGTTGATCTCGTGGATCGCCTCTCCACCGTGGGGACGGGCCCAATGCCGTTTCAAGAACGAAGCGAGATCGAGCACCAAGGCTTGGTGTCCGTAGTTCGGGCTCGGCGACATATGCAACACCCCTTCCCACATTTCGTCGAAGCGCTCTGCGCCCGAGCGCTTGCGCTCCGCGAGCCAATGCTGGGGCATGTCGAGGATCACTGCCCGCATCGCCGCTCCTATTTGAAACTATGTTCGGCACCGGGGAACGTCCCATCCCGCACTTCGCGGCAATACTCGGCCAACGCCGCCTTCGCCAGCGCCCCGAGTTCGGCGTAGCGCTTCACAAACTTCGGCCGCAGCCCATCGTACAGGCCGAGCAAATCGTGCCACACGAGCACTTGTCCATCGCAACCCGGTCCGGCCCCGATGCCGATGGTCGGAATCGACACCGCATCCGTGATCGCCGCGCCGACATCCGCCGGCACCCCTTCGACCACGATCGAGAACGCACCGGCCCGTTCGACGGCGAGCGCATCTTCCAGTAATGCCTCGGCATCGCGCTGGACTTTGAAGCCACCCATGCGGTGCACCGATTGCGGCGTTAGCCCGATGTGCCCCATCACGGGGATATCGGCCCGCGTGCACGCGGCGATGGCCTCGGCCATTCGCAAACCCCCTTCGAGCTTCACCGCGTGGGCACCCGCCTTCAATAACTTCGCCGAACTGCGCACCCCCTGCGCGGGCGACTCCTGATAACTGCCGAATGGGAGATCGGCGACAATCAAGGCCCGTTTGACACCCCGCGCCACAATTTTAGTGTGGTAGACCATCTCGGCGAGCGAGACCGGCAAACTCGTCGGGTGGCCCTGCACGACCATGCCGAGGGAATCGCCGACGAGGATGCAATCGACTCCTGCGGCCTCGGCGATTTGCGCGGCGGTGAAGTCGTACGCCGTCACAACGGCCAGCTTTCGCCCAGCCGCGCGGGCTTGGCGGAACTCGGGGACGGTCACGGGCCGCAGCGGGGAATCGGGCATGAACGCATCCGGCAAATTCGCTAGTGAGGTTATCATACACCGCGCGATCAATCTTTCGCGCCGAGGATCAATTCGGCTTTCGCACGGGAGGCGAGCCGGTTCGGTTTGTCGCGAAAGCCGAGTCGGAAATAATACTGCAACAAAGCTTGCCCCTTGAGGCCGCGGGTTCCGGGTGTCGCCGCTAAGGCGGAGTAACCGAACTCGCCGGGATGGATACCCCGCAGCACCAGCGCGACCGCGATGGCCACATCGCCCAGGCGAACCTCCGGCTGTTTCTTGCCGAAGGATTCCGGCGCGACCACGTCATCGCCGCCGTAGTGCTTTTCGCACAACAAACGAGACCATGACGCTCCTCTGCTGACGGTGGTCAATCCAGCCCGGCGGCTTGGCGTCGCCAGAGCTTCAATTGCTCGGCATCCTGCTTGCGGTCGTGCTCGGCCCACGCCGCGATGGCCGCGGAGGCCGCCTCGGGCCCCGTGGCTTGTCCGTTCGCGGCTCGGCGCAGTTGCGCATCCAGTATCGCATAGACCTCGGCGGCGTCGGGCGTTCGCAGCGGCAGGGCCGGGTTCGCCACCGTCGAGCTGGCGTAAGTTTGCACCGCCGCGCCGAGTTCTTTGGTCCGGGCTTCGTCGAAGCCGTAGCGCTGCCAGATGGCCGACCCCGTCTGGTTCGTGAGGTGGCTCTCCCGGAACGGCCCGGCCCCGAGGGCGCTTTCGCTCAGGGTGCTGGCGCTGCCGTCCGGTCCGGCGAGGTCGTTCAAAAAATCCCAAGCCGCGGCGGCGTTCGGGCTCCGTTTGAAGACGACTGCGTACGCACCGCCATCGCCCAGGTACGGGATGTTGTTCCGCCCGCCGGCCGCTTGTTGCACTTGCCGTTCGGCGTTGAAGTACGTCCGCGTGCCCGGCACCGCCGCGATTCCGAAAGACGCGGAGACCGCGCCCGTTTTCGGATCGCGCGGCAAACGGGCCACATCGCGGAGCGACAATACGGCCACAACGGCGCTGCCCTCGGTGATCGCGGCGAACGGATCCCCGGAGGCGGGGCGGAATGAGGCGGTCGCGTGGAACCAAGCGTACGCCGCCGCGAATGCGGGGGCGTCGAGCCGCGGGCGGAATCGATCCCCTTCGATGTCGATGTGGAACGAAAGCGCCCGTTCCGCATTGCCCTTTTCCGCGTTGCCCGTGGCCGTGGGGGCGCGATCGTAGCAGGCCGCGATTTGGTGGAACTGGGCCAAGGCGTCGGTCGGATCTTTGGGGAGCGGTGGCAGACTCGGCCGACCGGGTTGATGGAATGCGGCCGCGATCTCGGCGATGTCATCCCACGTCCGCGGAGCGGCCAAATCCTTCTGGTATTTCTCGCGGTAGGCTTTCGCCACCGTCGGATCGCGGAAGCGATCGACGCGGTAAACGCACACGCGCCCTTCGCCGGCGACCGGCACCGCCACGACCCGCGAACCCCACTGCACCAGCGACGATTGATACGGAACCAACAGCGTATCCCAGCGGAAAGCATTGCCGTTGCCGGTGAGCGAATCGGGGACCTCGGCGAGTTCGCCGCGCGAGGCCGGCCCGGAGATTTCCCGCTGCGGGACGATGGCGATATCGGTTTCTTGCGTCGCTTTCCCGGCCGCGATGGTGACCTTGGCCCCGGACCGATTCGCCCACGCTCGCGCGCGGCCGCTCAATTCTGCTGCCAACGCGGAGTCGCCGACGGCGACGGTCAAAGATTTCCCGGCGTGCGGTTTCACCGCCGAAATCCGGGTGGACGCGGTCGGCGTACTCCCACAACCCAAGGGAAAGCCGGCCACCAACGCCAGCGCCGCTACGAGGACCGCGATTCGCGCCCGGTTCCAGGAGAAAATTCGTTGCATTATTGCGAACCCGCCGGCTAGAATCGTTGTGTGGGATAAGGCCCGCTTACCGATCAGTATAACGGGTCTGTTGTTCGATTGATGTGGGTACCGCTCACCCACTCGGATTTTGCCCGAGAACCGGCAGGCGATTTTGAAACTATCGGCCGCTCTTCTATCCGGCCCCTGTTCGACCGCACTCGTGGAGGACCATCGGACGCTATGAAAGTCAACTTGATCGTGACTGCCACCGGGCCGAACCAAGGCCGCGCCATCCCTATCGTCGGGGCGAAATTCGTCATCGGTCGCGACCCGGAGTGCAACCTCCGCCCGGCCAGCCAAGCCGTCAGCAAACAGCACTGCGCCATCCTCATCCGCGATGGCAAAGTCTTCGTGCTCGATCTCAGCAGTACCAACGGCACCCTCGTCAACGATGTCGTCGTCAGCGGCGAACAAGAGGTCGCGAATGGCGACCGCCTGAAGATCGGCCCGCTCGAATTCAATTTGGACATCTCCCCGGCCAAGCGACGAACCGACAGCACCCCGCTCCCGGATGCCCTCAAAGCCGTCTCGCCGAGCACGGCCGACAAACTCAAAGCGGTCGTCGCCCCGAATGTCGTGGCTTCCAAAACCGTGCCTCCGCTCCCCACGGCCCCGGTGAAAATCTCGCGCTCGCCGAGCGACGAGGAATCGAGCGAACACGATAGCGCCGCCGCCATGCTCTTGGGCCTCGACGACGAGCCCGGCGCCATTCCCCAAGTCCCGGAAGGCAGCACGGTCATGGAACTGCCCGCCGTCAACGCCGACGGAACGCCGGTGAAGAAAGTCGACAAGAAGAAGTCGATCACCGGCGCCGAGATGTCGACCACCGCCAACGACATCCTCCGCAAATACATCCGCCGCACCAGCACCTGATGGTCGCCGGTCGCTTTCGGCTTCACCCGCGCCAGCCTCCGGCCCACACGCCGGGGGTTGGCTCGTTCTGATGGGCCCTGTCTTTAGAGTATCACGGCGCCCGCTGATGCAGCCGAGGCTTGCGGGGCGTGTCTCTGGCTCCGCAACAATGTCGCAGTCGCGGGGCCGCCCAGCGCCCACAAGACGCGCAGACAAACCTGCGTCGTCTTCCCGTGATCCCGCGGCAGCTCCACCAGAGCCAGCCGATGCGCGCTCAGATGGTTCTGCAAATCCCGGTTGCAGGGTGAGGCCACGCAATTCGGTAGTTCGTACGAATGTACAATACGATATACGCTCCCGTTTTGGGAAGTCAAACCAGTTGGGATACTTTGTTCAGTATTTATCCGAGCGGTGGGCGTCAGCCCTCCGAGGCAGCGAATCGAGATGAGTATCACAACCCGAGCGGTGGGCGTAAGCCCTCCGAGTGTTGGAACGGCCCGGCGCTTGGCTTCCTCGGAGGGC
>JBBRUN010000124.1:0-11779 GCA_038247765.1 Gemmatales bacterium
CAGACAAGGTTACAGGTCAGCCGCGGCAACTCGACGTCCTGATCGAGATGGAAGCTTACGGCCAAACATTGCGCATCGTGGTGGATGCCAAGTTCTACAGCACAAAGATTGATGTGAAGGATGTCGAAGAGGTGCTCGCTCTCGCGGATGCGGTGAAGGCGAACCAAGTCATTATCGTGGCTGCAAACGGTTGGACGGAACCCGCTGGAAAAAAGGCTGCGTTTCATGGCTGCGCACTCCGCCTGTTCACGCTTGAAGAAGCCCTCGACATTCTGATTCCGGACAAATGGGAGATGTGCCCCAATTGCATGAAGGACTACATCGTTCTCGACATGGATGGAGCCGTCGGATACGGCGCTGGCTGGTTGTGGTGGCTCGCGGGAAGGTGCCGCGAATGCCGTCACGGTTTCATCTGGTGCCAAGACTGCGGCGAACGGCAGGATCTGCCGCCAGATGAGGATGTGATCTGCGGCTGCGGGCACGCATGGCGGCAGAACGACGATGGCTTGACTGTCCACTTTGATGTAGCCAGTGGCGACGATGAAGACCAGAAAGCCTCTGACGGCGAGCCGAGTAGTCAGCAACGCACTTTATTTTGAGGCATCGATTCGCTGTCATGCTCACGTCCGGGCAGGTCTTGCGAATCTCTCCGATAGCCCGCTATCGGCCGGGAGGAAGACACGACAGCTACGGTACGTTGTATGCTAATGCGAAAGGCGGACGAAACATATAGGAGAACCGGGGCCATGGCAAACTTCACTCCGACTCAAGGCCGATATCTAGCGTACATTCATGCCTACATCGGTGTGCACGGATACCCGCCCGCCGAAACCGACATCGCCGCGGCGATGTGTGTCTCGCCGCCGTCGGTGAATCAAATGGTGAAGACGCTGGAAAAGAAAGGATTGATCCTGCGTCGGCCAGGACAGGCCCGCTCCCTCCAAATCCTGATCCCGGATGACCAGATTCCAGCGTGGAATCTTCGCGTGTCGGCGGCGACTTCGGTCAGCCCCGCCGACACGCACAGACGCGTTGCCGCGACTGCGGAGGCCCCTCCGGCGAATCTGTACTTCGTATCGGTCATGTTGGCGGGTGGCCCCTACGCTGAGAAGTTCGCGAAAAAACTGATCCGTCGGGACGTTGAAATCCGGGGCGACCAGACGCTGGCACAACTGCACGACGCGATCTTCGAGGCCTTCGACCGGTACGATGAACACCTCTATGAGTTTCAATTCGGCAAACGGCCGTTCGATCCCGAGGGACCGAACTACGGCATTCCCGACCCCGACGAAAGCGAAAGTCGATGCGGGGACGCTCGCACAACCACGCTGGATGCCCTCAGTCTGAAACCGAAGCGCATCTTCGGCTATCTGTTCGATTTCGGCGACGAATGGTTTCATCAAATCCAAATCGAGCGGATCGAACAAGCCATCCCGACGGTCTCCTACCCGCGCATCATCAAACGGGTTGGCCCGTCTCCTCCGCAGTATGCCGAAGAGTAAAGTGCCGATAACGATGTCCGCGTGTCGCCATGCTTTCGGCAGGCGTGATGCCGGGCGACCGCATGTGAACCAGACAGGCACTCGGCCCAAACGGACGACGCAACAGCGGCGTATTAAACCCGGCCGGCTCGGATATACTGACGGCAACTCGGGAGGTGGAACATGCGTGCGACGACCGCAATGCGGCTTGAAATCGACGAACGGATCAAGAGAGATTCAACCGTAGAAGCGGTGCTCATGAAAGCGACCGAGTACTTCGAATCGGAATTCCAGGACCTGCCTTCGGATTCATTGTGGGGCGATGCCGTTCTCACGTGGATACCGACCCCGGGCCGTGACGGATATCTTCGGATGGTGTTTGGGGAAGTCCATCGTGAGAACGGCGGCTACGTCGATAGCGTCGATTTTCCGATATCGCAGTTCTACGACGAAATAAGCCGGAATACTTGGATGCGTCAGCTTCTGAGTCGGGTCGTGATTAAACACCGCAGCAAGGTGGCTAGCCAGCGGATCGACCGCTTCATCTTCGAACTGGGAAACTCAGATGGCGGAATCTAAAGTTGAACAACTTGCTCGCGAAACGGAACTGGAGCTTGCCCTTGTCAAGAAGGACGTCGAGGGCGTTCGGAAGGACGTCGATTCCGCGAACCTGAACGAGATTCGCGAACGGCTCGCCGTGCTCGAAGATCGCGTCACCGAATTCCGCGAATCTAAGAGAGAAGCCGACCGGCGCTATTGGCAATTCGTCGTGCTGTTCGTCGGCGGCATCCTGACCCTCGCCATCAACCTCGTTGTGTCGTTCATCCGCAAATGAATCCCCCCGCACTTCCACCCTTCGCCGTCGCCGTCCCCGAAGTCGGGCACACCCTCGCCAAAGTCCTCCGCTCGCGGCTGCACCAATCGCAGCCGTCGTGGAACGCGATCCGCGCGCTCATTGAAAATCGCCTCGTCCAAATCGACGCCATCCTCTGCACCGACTCGGCTAGGCGGTTGAAGGAAGGCGAAGTCGTCGCGCTGTTGACAAAGCCCGTGCATCGCCCGAAGACCGCCACGCCGGATGGTCTCGTCATCCGGCACCTCGACGACCACGTCGTCGTCGTCGAGAAACCGGCGGGGCTCAGCAGTGTCCGACATCCCGCCGAACTCGAATGGTCTGAGTCGCGCCGGGAACTGGTGCCGACGCTGCAAGATGTCGCGCAGGTCGCCATTGCCCGGCAGTTGAATCGCAAACCGAGTTCGCTCCCGCCGCTGCGGATCGTCCACCGGCTCGACAAGGAAACCAGCGGCCTGCTCGCCTTCGCCCGCAGTGCCCTCGGCGAGCGCGTCCTCGGTATGCAATTCCGCAAGCACACGGTCGTGCGCCGCTATTTGACGCTCGTACCCGGTACGTTCGTAGCGCGGACGATCACTTCGACGCTCGTCCGCGATCGCGGCGATGGCCGGCGCGGCAGCACGACCTTCACCAATACCGGCAAGAAGGCGACGACGCACGTGACCGTCGAAGAAAAATTGAACGGGTACACGCTACTGTCGTGCCGATTGGAAACGGGCCGCACGCACCAAATCCGCATCCACCTCAGCGAAGCGGGCTGCCCCGTCTGCGGGGACAAAGTCTACCACCGCAAAGCGAACGGCCAAGAAATGCCCGATCAAAGTGGTGCACCCCGGCTCGCGCTGCACGCGACGGAGTTCGGCTTCGCGCACCCCGTGTCGGGGGAACCACTGCACTTTACGATGCCGATGCCCGCCGACATGCTGAAATTGGTGGAGAAGTTCCGAGTACCTTAAGCCATCAATTCGCGGATCGCGTTGCCCCAAGGCACCAACTGATAAGGGCGGTTCTGGTTGTCGCGGAGTTCGAGGTCGGGCGAAATGCCGAGGCACTGATAGACCGACGCGACGATATCGGCGGGTGTCACGGGTAAATTGCTGGGGCGGCCACCGATGGAATCGCTGGCCCCGTGGACATACCCGGCTTTCATGCCGCCGCCCGCCAGCAGCAGGCTATAGCAGAAGTTCCAGTGGTCGCGACCGCCGTTGTCTTTGTTGATCTTCGGACTCCGGCCGAACTCGCCCATGACGACGACGAGCGTCCGATCCAACGAACCGCGATCCGAAAGGTCCGTCAGCAAGCTCGAAAGCGCCGAATCGAGCTGCGGCAGCAGTCCGCCCTTGAGTTTATTGAAGTTGCCTCCGTGGGTATCCCACGTGGCGTTGGCGTCCGGCGCCCATGAGACGCAGGCGAGTCGCGTGCCCGCTTCGACCAAGCGCCGGGCGAGGAGCACGCTTTGGCCGTAGATATTCCGACCATAGGCGTCGCGCAGCTTTGGCGTTTCTTGATCCATCTGGAATGCTTTTTTCATCGCCGGGGTCGTGAGCAGGTCGAAGGCTTTGCGCTGCAGGCCGGTCAATTCCGCAGCGACGGCGTCGTTCGATTTGCCGACGCTCAGGGCGCTCAACAATTCTTGGCGACCGCGCAGCCGATCCGAGGGCATTTCCTCTTGGAGGACCAACTCGGGGACTTTGAAATCGGCGGCGTTCGGATCGCGGAGCACGAAGAGCGGATCAAGATTGCGGCCGAGCCACCCGCCGAAGAAGCCCGGTTGCGGCGGGCCGCCGGCCCCTTCCTTTGTGATGTACGGCAGCACGGCGAAGGGCACCATCGCCGTGGCGGGCGGGCGCTTCAAGCCGAGCACGGAGCCGATGGCGGGGTAGTCGGTCGGCGCGGCTCCGCCACCCTTTTCGCCGCGGTCGTGGCCGGTGAGAGCGCAATAAACCGCGGCGGCGTGCGCGTTGTTGACGCTGTGGTGCACCGAGCGGACGAGCGTGCAATGGTGCATCTGTTTCGAGAGTTTCGGCAAATGCTCGGAGACCATGACGCCGGGGGCGCTCGACGCGATCGGTTTGAATTCGCCGCGTACTTCGGCCGGGGCGTCCGGCTTCATGTCCCACATATCGAGGTGGCTTGGGCCACCGTTGAGAAAAATCACGATACAAGAGTCGGCTTGACGGACGGGCGCGGCCCGAAGCGCCGCCGGCAGCGTCAGGCCGAGGGCGCTGCTGAAGCCGATCTGTACCATTTCGCGCCGGGAGAGTCTGGCCATGATGGTATTCCTTGAGTCGTGCAATGAATCCGTCGCTGGCGCGTCGGACTAAAGAAACCGGTCAAATCCCCGCCAACCGCTCCTTCGCATCGCCGAACTCGGGCAGTTTCAGACCCATGCGATCCATGATCGATAGATACAGGCTGCACAGCTTCCGTTTGCCGTTCCCCGCTTTCAGGTAGTCGAGCGAGCGCCCCGTGGCCAGCGTACCGCCGAGGCCCCCGGCGAGCACCAATGGCACTTGATTGCCGTTGTGCGCGTTCCAGTGTTCGGACACGAACATGATGCAGGAGTTGTCGAGCACCGTGCCGTCGCCCTCTTGCATCTTCGACAGTTTCCCCAGCAGGTAGGCATACTGCTCGACGTGGCACTTCACGATGGCTTGGTAGTTCTTGCCTTCGTTGTCGTGCGAATAGCTGTGATGGTCGTCGCGCACGCCGAGGAACGGGTAGACTTGCCCCGAGAGATCGCGGGACATCAAGAGCGTGGCGATGCGCGAGCGGTCGGTTTGGAATGCCAGTGCGATTATGTCGCACATCAGTTTCGTGTATTCACGGAAGTCTTTCGGTTGACCGATGGCTGGGCGTTGATTCGCCGGAATCGCAGGGCCGTCGTCCTTGGCCTGCTTGTTCAACCGTTGGACGCGCTGCTCCGTCTCGCGGACCGACGAGAGGTATTCGTCGAGCTTGGTCTTATCCGAGCCGCTGACTTTGCCGGAGAGGTCGTTGGCTTGTTTCAGCACGTCGTCGAGGATGCTCCCTTGCAGTTTCCCGGCTTTGCCGCCGAAGAGGCTGTCGAAGGCGAGCGACGGGTGGAGTTCGATCGGGATCGGCGATTCCGGGTTGCGCCACGATATGTGCGACGCGTAGACCATCGAATACTGGCTTTCGTGGAAGCCGCTGACCGGTTGTTCGCAGCCGAGGACGAGGCTCGGTTGCGGGGTCACTTCTTCGTAGTGCTTCGCCAGCATTTGATCCATGCTGACGCCGCCTTGGATCGTCCGGCCGCGCTTTAGCGACGCGCCCGAGAGGATGTTGCCGGTGCACTTGGCGTGTCCGCCGTCGCCCTCTTTGTTGTGCAGGCCGTTGATGACGTTGATCTTTTCTTTGAACGCGGCGAGCGGTTGCAGGCTGGAGCCGAGTTCCATCTCCGAGCCTTGGCCTTTCGACCACCAATGCGGCGGGGAGATGCCGTCGCCGATGAAGAGGCAGGCGAAGCGCTGGGCGGCCTTCGCTTTGGCTGGGGCGTCCGCGGCGACCGCGACCGATTCCAGCCACGGCAGGGCCACGACGGCGGCGCCGACCCCTTTGAGGACGGCGCGGCGCGACAGTTTCGGGGCGTGGCTCATCGTTCGGCTCCGGAGGGCGGTTTGAAGTTGGCGGGTGTGAAATCGAGGCAGCGCTGATTGCGGAACTGCGGACTGATCACCACGAGTTCGAACAGCGCCGAGAGTTTGCCGTCGGTCGCCAGCAGCGTCTCTCGCATGGCGTTCAACAGCGGCTGGTCGGATAATTGCAGCGACCGGCCGAAGGCGTAACCGAGGAATTTCTGGCAGAGCGTCTTTTCGAAATCGGCTTTGCGGTTCTTGGCGAGGTAGTCGCCGAACTCGGGGATGCCTTTCGCCACCTGGCCGGTGGGCAGTGACACCGCGTCGTCAATCTTCCGCCCGGCGCCGTCCTTCGCCCGGCTGCGGCCGATGGGGTCAAAGCCTTCCATGGCCAAGCCGACGGGGTCGAAGCGCTCGTGGCAGCGGGCGCATTTCATGTCTTCGACGTGCAGTTTCATCAGCTCGCGGATCGTCTTGCCGTTGGTTTCGGTCTCTTTGGCCGGGAGCACGGCAACATCGGCAGGCGGCGGCGGAATGTGCTCACCGAGGAGTTTGTGAACGACCCAGAAGCCGCGCTTAACGGGGCTGGTCCGCTGCGGTTGCGAGTTCTTCGTCAAGAACACGGCCATGCCGAGGACGCCGCTACGCCCCTGCTGGCGCAGCCCGCTCACGGATTCCCATTCGTCGGCCGATCCTTTGAAAGGCAGGCCGTAGTGCTGGGCGATTTTCTTATTCACGAAGGTCGAGTCGGCGTCGAGGATCGCGGTGATCGGCCGATCGCGCTGGATCAATTCGGCGATCGCGCGCGTCGGCTCTTCGAACATCGCTTGTTTCAAGGCGTCGTCGAAGGCGGGGAAGGCCTGACGGTTCACGGCTTCTTGGGTGAGGAAATCGCGGTAGCCGAGCCATTGGCCGAAGAATTCGAGCGCGAACCGGCTCACCTTAGGATCCTTCAGCATTCGTCGGGCTTGCTCTTTGAGAATCTTGGGGTCGTTCAACTTCCCGGCCTTGGCGAGCGCGAGGAGTTCCTCGTCCGGCGGCCCGGCCCAGACGAAATAGCTGAGCCGCGAGGCGAGCGTGAGGTCACTGAGCGGCGCGACCGAATCGCCGGCCGGGCTCGCGGCGAGGTGCATGCAGAAATGCGGCGACACCAAGATCCGCGTGATGCCGCTGCGCACGGCGACATCGGTACCGTGTTCCTTAGCCGCGCAAGCTTCGGCGTAGAACCCCCGCAATTTTTGCGTCTCGGCGTCGTTCAACGCCCGCCGGTAGGCTTTTTCGGCGAATCGCTCGAGGTCGCGGAGGTACTGCGGTTCGTTCTTCTTCAGCGTCTCTGTTCGGAACTTCAATCCGTTGCGGATGTCGTCGAAGAAGACGCTGATCGGATGATTCGCCAACGCCTCGCCGGTGAGTTTCACGTTCGACCGCTTGAGGTACACCTCGCGAAATTTCGAGAACACTTCGTCTGTGGTCAAGAACGGGTCTTCCTCGCGGAAGCCATCGAAGTCGGCGTGTTTGAGAAATCCCCGCTCGGAGCGCTCGAAGAAAACGAAGCCCCGCAGGAGTTTCTCCCAGATGCCGGTGCCGAAGGACAACTCGGCCCAGAGCTTATCGAGTTCCGCTTTCTGCGCGTCACTCAACCATTGGCACAGCGGTTGATCGTCGCGGAAGAACCCTTCGACCAAGTGGAACCCTGCCGACAAACCTCGGGTCGCATCGACGTGGAAAAAACGATTCGGGAAGAGCTTGCAAAACGTCTCGGCAGACGCCTCGAACGCGGCCCGATCCGCCTTCGCGGGGATCGTCGCGGGTTTGAGGATCGCTTCGATTCCGCCGGTTCCGCCTTTGCGTTCCGGCGCGCCGCGGTCGTAGGTGTCCCGCGATTTCGCCGTGAGCCGGCGGCGTGCCAAATGCTCGATCGGCCCGTTCCCGGCATTGGCCACAATCGCCGGCGTCTCGACCGGGCACAGCAGCACGCTCAATTTCTTGATGTCATTCGCCAACGCCCGCGCCGGCCCTTGCACTTCGCCTGCCGTCGGCTTCACCGGATCTTTCGGTTTCGGCAGAGCGGCCCAACGACCCTGAAGCCATTTAAGATGGAACTCGTCCACCGAATCACTCTGCAACGCGTCCCACAGCGACCGCAGATACTTCGGATTGAGGCCCGACTCTTTGGCCCACGCTTCCACCGTCACCGGCTTGCGCTCGGCCGGCCGGTAGCCGTAAAGCCACAGCGCGGTGAAGCATTTCTCCAAATCGATGGCGTGCAGTTCGTAGTAGCGCAGGATCGCTTGTTCGAAAAACTTTTGCCGGTCGGCGAAGGTCACCGCCGCGTGCGGAGCGAACTTCAAGCCATCGATCGTCAGCAAGGCGTGATCGCCGACCAGTTCCGCTGCGGCGTAGTACTTCTTGAACAAGCTCGGCGACATCGTCAGCGCTTCGCCGGTGTTGTTGAAGCCTTCGCCGGACGATGGATCGATGGGGAACGTCTTCGCCGGGCGGATGTCGAACCCGATCAAGTCGCGGATGGTGTTGTCGTACTCGGCGTTGCTGAGTCGCCGCGGCGGCACGACGCCGGGGTCGCCGGCCAATTTGCTCGCCTCCGTCAGCAACACCTTTTCCAGAGTCGCCAGCACTTCGGCCCGTAGTTCGGCCGTCGGCTGCTTCGACTTCGCCGGCGGCATTTCGCCTTTCTTCACGAATGTGACGACGTGCTCCCACTGCCGGAAGTCTTCGAGAATCTTGGCCGAGTTGTCGAATTTTTTGAGGTCGAGGTCGCCGCTCTTTTTCTTGTCGTTATGGCACTCGACGCAGTACGTGTTCAGAAACGGCAAGACTTGATCCCGATACGGATCGGCCGCCCGCAATCCGCTTAGGCACAATGCCAAGGCGAGAAGAGCCAGCAAACAACGCGGCATGTGCGCAAGCTCCGGATGCAAGGCGAACGGTGGAGGCACCGTGGGAGGCGGGGTTTGACAAATTAAATTTACCACAGACGCCAAAGGGCGTCGAGGATAATTTTACGACGAGTGCGAAACTTTGAGCCAACTTTAGCTTTCAGGTTTCGGTCATTCTGCATACCCCCCCGGCCGAAACCAGCGAAACCAGCGAAACCAGCGAAAGCTCCGAAACCAGCGAAACCAGCGAAACCAGCGAAACCAGCGAAAGCTCCGAAAGCTAAACCGCATTGTCGATCGTAGTGCTGGCCCACCAAAGGTTTAGCAACGATTCTTGGAGTTTGTTCGCGATGAGCTGTTTTCATAGGTCACGCTCGGTTTGACGCCGGTGAGAATCTTGTACGGGAATGGCGTCACGCCGAGCGCTACTGGCAAAGCCTTTACGACTGCGATGCAGCCGACAACCCGGACGAAGCTTTCCACGGCTCGCTCAATTTCGGCTCGGTTTCCAGTACAACAGCCGTACCGCACCGTCTCGGCCTCGCCATGAACACACCCGCCGGATTCCCGACCGTCCGCCCTCGGCGAATGCGTTCGTCTCCCATCTTGCGCGAGATGATCCGCGAGACCATCCTTCGCCCCAGCGATTTCATCCTGCCGCTGTTCGTGCGGCCGGGCACGGGCATCCGCACCGAGATCGCCTCGATGCCGGGGAACTTCCAGCTCTCGCCCGATACCCTCGTCGATGAAATCGGAGCCGCGAAGGAGGTGGGCGTGAAGTCTTTCATGCTCTTCGGCATCCCCGCGAGCAAGGATCCCGAAGGCCGGGTCGCGCTGAGCGATGACGGTATCGTGCAGACTTCGATCCGCGCAGTGCGCAAGGCCTTCGGTCGCGATG
Source organism: Gemmatales bacterium (assembly GCA_038247765.1). Taxonomy (GTDB): domain Bacteria; phylum Planctomycetota; class Planctomycetia; order Gemmatales; family Gemmataceae; genus JALHQU01. Next base: position 9,729 of record JBBRUN010000124.1, read on the forward strand.
TCTATCTGATTCCCGACGAATGCTTCTGCGAATACACTTCGCACGGGCACTGCGGCATCCTGTGCGACGTTCACGGCCAGTTGGATTTGGACAACGATGCGACGCTGCCGTTGTTGGTCGAGCAGTGCGTCAGCCACGCGAAAGCGGGGGCCGACATGGTCGCACCGAGCGGGATGCTCGACGGCATGGTGCAGGCGATCCGCGCCGGCCTCGACGCGGCCGGGTTCATCCATGTGCCGATCATGAGCTACTCGGCGAAGTACGCCAGCGGGTTCTACGGCCCCTTCCGCGACGCGGCCGAGTCGCCCCCGCAATTCGGGGATCGCACGACGTATCAAATGGACCCCGCGAACAGCGACGAAGCGATGCGCGAAGTCGCCCTCGACGTGGCGGAGGGCGCCGACATCGTCATGGTGAAGCCGGCGCTGTCGTACCTCGACATCATCCGGCGGACCAAGGAATCGTGCGGACTCCCTGTGGCGGCGTACAACGTCAGCGGCGAGTACGCGATGGTGAAAGCGGCGGCGCGGAACGGCTGGATCGACGAGCGCCGCGTGACCCTGGAAATTCTGACGAGCATCAAGCGAGCCGGGGCCAGCATCATCCTGACCTACCACGCCCGCGATGCGGCCCGATGGCTGCGGGAGGGGTGATCGGCGAGCCGGCCCGCGTCAGCGGCCGGAGTTTGCGGGCGAGCTGGAGGGGACGGACATGTTTATCTGTCTCGCGAGTCAAGATTATGAATGCCAGGCACGTTTTTACTTACTCCGGCACGACTCGTCATCGTAGACGGAAGGCAATGATGAAAGTTCGATGAAGATGGAAGAAAAAACAAATACCAATGCGTTATGTTCGTATAACGATCAAGCAGAGAGTAGTGTCTTCGAGCACTACCGTCACTTACTAAAGCGATCCCTAGACATGCGATATTGCGACCGACAATAACAATAGCGTAAAGGGTTCTGGTCCTCATGGCTACACTGATGTTGACACGCGAGGACAGCTTGAGTCGAAAGCGGCTCACGGCATCGTATGTGTGCACAGTTTCCCGATGCCAAAATTGACGTGCACACACCCCTAACGTCTTCAGGAGCGTATCATGTGAATTTCTTCGTTCAGAAAATTAGATCGTCTGCTTTGACAGATGGCGGCGTTACTCGCTCCCTACTCAGGGTACCGGACCTCGCGTGTCAACATCAGTGTAGCCATGAGGAATATTTTTGGGGTTCTACCCAACGCCTATGAGCGACAAAGTTGTGCCTAGGCCACAAACCAGACTTTGTCGCAATCCTTGGGATCGTTCAACGTGACAGACTCTTTTGAATCACTATTCACTGAACAAGCGATAAAACACGAGTATACAATTCTTTGCCAACGAAAGTTTGACTACCTCAAATCAGTACCGAACATTCAGTCAGGCCATGATGGCATTGACTACTGCGCTTTCGAGACCAATAAGGAACAACGAATTCGAACCATTTCACGGAAAGTGATTTCTACAGACAAAGCCGAGTGCAGATACACTTTTAGCCCGTTCCTTGAACATGAAATACCTAAGCCCGACTCCACAAGTACACGAACCATATCGATTGGAACTATATCAGACATTCTTGTCCAACAAGCAATTTCACGGCATCTCGAACCACACGTTGAAAAACTGCTTCCCCGCCAAGTGTATGCATATCGCAAAGGCAAATCGGCTCGCCAAGCCGCAAGGCATGTTTACAAATCAGTTGCTTCGGGCAATCGATTCGTATTTGAGGCAGACATTGTAAAGTTCTTTGACAAAATCAATAGGTTGATACTTATTGACATGGTGGAATCGCTGCCTATCGATGCCCGCGCAAAAACTCTAATCCGGCGATTCCTCCATTCAAAGAGAGTTTTACACGAGCACGTAAAGTCCAAAACTACCACAGCAAAATACCAATCAACGTTTCGAGAGGCGGGCGTTCCGCAAGGTGGCGTCCTGTCTGGCATGCTCTCAAACTTATACTTGTCAAAACTGGACGCCGTTCTCGGCACCTTTCCAGGCTACGCACGCTATGCTG
>JBBRUN010000125.1:0-11727 GCA_038247765.1 Gemmatales bacterium
AGGAGGGCCGAGCCATGCCAATGACCATCGAAGTGACCGACTTGCCGGGTCGGTTGAAAGAGCTGCTGCAAATCGTGGAAACGGGAACCGAGGTTCTCCTCCGCGATGGCGACTCCACCGCGAAGCTGACGACGGCACGACCGACGCGGCAGCCGCACGAACCTCGGATTCTCGGTCTCAGCCTCGGTGCTGCGATCATGTCCGACGACTTCTGTGACCCATTGCCGGACGATTTCTGGGAAGGACCTGTGTTTCCATGAAACTCCTTTTGGACACACATGCGTTGATTTGGGCTTCGACAGAACCCAATCGATTGCCTCCGAAGGTGCGCCGAGCCTTGGTCAATCCGGCCAATGAGGTGCTACTGAGCCACATCTGCGTACTGGAAATGGAAATCAAAGTGCAAATCGGCAAGTTGCAATTGCTGAAAACCATCGACCAAATCGTCGCGGAGCAGTTGCGCGTCAACGGGATGCGAGAACTACCCCAGTCGTTGGATCACATCCGCGGCCTCAGGGCTTTGCCACTGATTCACCGCGACCCATTCGATCGACTGTTGATTTCGCAAGCGAATCACGAACAAGCTTTCTTCGTGACCGATGATCGGTTGATCTCGCAGTATTCGGTTCCCATCTTCTGGAAGTGATCCCCATGCCCATTACGATCGCCATCCACGGGGCCTGCGGGCGCATGGGCCAGCGGCTCATCGCACTCGCCCACGAAGATCCCGACCTGACCGTCGTCGCGGCCATCGATTCGCCGAAGCACCCCCGGCTCGGCCACGATGCCGGGGAACTCGCGGGCATCGGCAATATCGGCCTGCCCGTCCTCGGCGAACTGCCGTTGGATCTCACCCCCGAAGCGATCATCGATTTCTCGTCGCCGCACGGCACCATGGCGATCTTGAAGACTTGCATCGACCGGCGCATTCCGCTCGTCGTCGCTACGACGGGTCACGAACCACACGAGAAAGCCGAGATCCAATCGGCCGCCCATCACACGGCGATTCTGTATTCGCCGAATCTGTCGCTCGTGGTGAATCTGCTATTCAAGTTGACAAAGCTCACGGCCGAGGCCTTGAACGGCGAAGGCTTCGATGTCGAAATCATCGAGCGCCACCACCGACTCAAGAAAGATTCGCCGAGCGGCACGGCGATGCACTTCGCCAAGATCGTGCAGGACGCGATGCACCAACACGAGATTGTCCACGGGCGTGAGGGGATCGTCGGCGAACGCCCGGCGAGCCAGATCGGCATGCACGCCGTGCGGGCCGGCGACAACGTCGGCGAACACACGATCTTGTTCAGCACGATGGGGGAAAGCCTCGAACTCGTCCACAAAGGGACGAGCCGAGACAGCTACGCGAAAGGGGCCTTGGCCGCGGCGAAGTTCCTCGCCGGCCAGGGGGCCGGCACTTACACGATGGCCGATGTGCTCGAGCTGTAAACCTACTTGCCCTTCGTAAACTTCTTCAGTTCCATCGTCACTTTAATGCCTGGGAACGAGACTTCTTGCTTGATCATGCCGACCCCGTCGGCGTACCAGTTCTTACTCGTGACCTTCTGGCCCATCGTTTCCATTTCCATGTTGACCGGGTAGGCGGAATACTTCCCGGCCGCGACCTTTACCTCTTCGGCCTTGAAGGTTTCGAAGCTCGCTTCGGCTTCTTCCTTGGCGATCTTGATCGTCTCTTTCCAAGTCGCGCCCGCTTTATAAGGGTACTTCAAAATCGTCAGCGGCGTCTCGAGTTTCATCGTTTGGAACGAGTGCCGAAACACGGCTTTTTCATCCGTTGAGATTTCCTCGACGATGGTTTGTTCGTCCACTTTCGTGGTCAGCGTGATGATATCCCGCTCCCCTTTTTTGCCGGGGGTCACTTTCGTCACTTCTTGGATCACGTCTTTGTCTTGGCCGTTGGCCGCGACCACGTATTCCCACTTCGTCCCCAGCGTCAGCGGGAACAGATCGAGTTTCTTCTCGTCCTTTTTATCCTCGGCCCCGGCCCACGTAGCGACCACGAGGATCGCCAGACCGGACAACAGCGCACGCATGGTATGACCTTTCGAATGGGGTGGGAAACGGACGGAATCAGTTTACGGACGGCGTCACATTTTCGCCGCGACGCCCCGGCCGACGGAGATCATTCCGAGTATGAACAGGATCGGCGGGTAGAAGAAAACCCAGTCGGCCATCAATCCGACCACGAACCAAACGACCGCGCCCACCATCATGAGGCAGCCGATAGCGATCGGGGCCTGCGACCCCGAGGATTGCTCGACCGGTTTCTTCTTCTTCCGCTTCTTCGGACGCGGTTCGAAATCGTCGTCGTCGTCATTCCGACGGCGTTTGCTCGGGCGTTCGTCCTCTTCGTCTTCATCGATGACCCGCGGGGTGGGCCGCGCCGGTTTGGCGATCGGGATAGCCCTCGCCGGTTCTTCGTCTTCGGGCACCGTTATGCGCTCATCGCATTCGGGACAACGGATCGTACGCCCGGCCAGTTCGTCTTTGACACGCAACGATTTGCCGCAATCGCAGTCGAATTCGATCGGCATGGTACGCGATCCATCGGTGGGGAATCGGATCGGATCACGATACCGCGGGTGGCGTTTCGCGGCAAGGCGCGGAGATTTTCGGATCGAATCCGGTTCGGCATGGTTAAGCTATTCTAACCCCAAACGAACCGGAGAGACCGATGACCGCCTTGCTCACGCTCACGATGGTACTGCTCGCCCCAGTGCCAGAGCCTGCGCCGCTGAAGTGGAAGCTTGCCAAGGGAGACGTCTTCTACAGCAAGACCGCCGTCTCCTTGAAGCAAACCGTGACCGTCATGGAAAAAGAGGTCGAGCAGGAACAAGACCAGACCACGTACAACCGCTTCAAAGTTCTGACGGCCGATGCCAAAGGGTACACCATCGAACAGACGATGCAAAAGTCCGAGGTGAAAGGGAACATGCCCGGCGCCGAAGACGCGGCCGCGAAAATGAAGGGGATCGTGCTGACCTACAAGATGAACGAGAAATTCGAAGTGACCAAGGTCGAAGGCATCGGCGACCTGATCGACAAATTGGCCGGGGAAGACAAAGCCGTGCGGAAGGCGCTGGCGAGTACCCTGAGCGAAGAACTTTTCGCGGCGGGCTTCGCCGAATTGTTCCGCACCGCGCCGGACAAGCCGGTGAAACTCGGCGACAAATGGAACCGGAACTACAAGCTGCCGATGGGCGGCGGCCTCGGCAATCTCAAGATCGACGCGGACTTCAAATACTCGAAATCCGGCGAAGCCGGCGACCGCGTGACTTGGAGCGCCAAGACGAAATACGAAGTTTCCAAGCCCGACCCGGACGCGCCGTTCCACTTCACCGCCGGCGAATTGAATGCCGAGGAATACACCGGGGAATATTTGTTCGATTCCAAACTCGGCCGGTTGAAGTCGCACACCAGCAAAGCCAAGATTAACGGCACGATGACGCTCTCGGTCAACGGGATGGAAATCGAAATGGCCATGAAGCAAAACATCGTGACGACCAGCACCATCTCGGAGAAGAGCCTCGTCAAAGATTGAGTGACCATTCCGCCAACCCGGTACCGGAGCCGCTGATGACCGCACTTTTCTCGTTGATTCTGGCCCTACTCGCACCCGGTGCGGACGCGGTTCCCCTGCAGTGGAAGCTCGCCAAGGGTGACGTATTTTACCTCAAAACAGAATCGACCAGCAGTAGTACCACGAAAGGCAACGGCCGCGAACTGACGAAAGAAAAAGAGCAGAAAAGCTGGTACAAGTACACGGTTGTCCGCGTCGATGAGAAGTTCGTCGTGATCGACCGTGTGACGGAACGATCCGAGACGAACGGCAAACCCACGGCGATAGCCGGAGGTGGAAATTGGGACGGAGTGGTCGTCACCTTCACATTCGACAAAAACTACAAAGTTCAAAAAGTGGATGGGATTGAGAAAGGGATTTTGAAAGTAGCTGGCGACAACGCAGAACTCTTAAAGCACATGACCGCAACGGTCTCCGCAGAAGTTTTGGCAATGGGCGTCGAGACACACTTTCGGGGATTGCCTACCAAGCCGGTGAAAATCGGCGATGAATGGTCCCGCATTTTCACCCAGCCGGTTCCCGGAATGGGTTCTTTGCAGTTCGATGCGATCTACAAGTATTCTCAGAGCCAGAAAGACATAGAAACGATCAGCTTCAAAGGTTCGGTCAAACTCCTCCCTGTCAAAGCCGATCCTGATGCGCCATTCAGCATCAAAAAGGCGGAGTTCACGGCCGACGAATATTCGGGCGATTACATCTTCAACTCCAAGACGGGCCGGTTGCTGAGTCATTCCCTCACATCGAAGGTGAGTGGCAAAATGACACTTGCATCTAAAGATAATGAATTTGAGGCGACACTCATGGAAACCAACAAAACGAGGTTCTTTTACACCGACAGGAGCCTCGCCAAAGACTGACCCCGCCACGCCCCGATTCGTGTTCTACTCTTGCCTGGGCGAAATCTTCCCGGCGGGGCATGACCGTGTGGCGATCTGTTCTCAGGCCGGAGGTCGGCTTCTTTTTGCTGATCTGGCTCGGATTGCAGACCCACTTCCGCGAGCGCGCCTTCAACGACCCCGGCGCCCTCTGGCACGTCAAAGTCGGCGAGCGCATCCTCGACACCGGGTTCATGGACCGCGACCCCTTCACGTTCACCTTCTCCGGACAAGTTTGGATTCCGCAGCAGTGGGGTGGCGAAGTGGCGATGGCCGTCGCCCACCGCGCCGGCGGCTTCGATACGATGCTACTCGGCCTCTGCGCCATCGTCGCCGCGCTGTTCACATGGATCTTTTCCCGAGCGGTTCGCAACGGGATGCACCCGGCCCTCGCGGCGGTGGTGGTCGGCGGGGCGGTCGTCGTCTCCGGGTTCCATTTCTACGCCCGCCCACACATGATCACCATCGTCGGCATGGGCCTCACACTCGGGTGGATCGTCGATACCGAACGCGGCCGCTGCGGCCCGTGGCGATTGTTCGCGCTCATCCCGCTGTACGCCGTGTGGACGAACATCCACGGCGGAGTTCTCGGTGGCGTGTTCACGCTCGGCTTGGCCGTCGCCGGATGGGGCGTGCTTTGGTTGTGGAAACGAACGGAAACACCGGTGAACTCTTGGCGTACATTCGCCCTGTATTCCGGCATCGTCGCGGCTTGCGTACTCACTCCATTCATCAACCCCTTCGGCATGGAGATGCTGCACACGTGGAAGCGCATCGTCAGCTCGAGCGCGATGAAAGAATTCGTCAGCGAGCACCAACCGCTGTCGCTGCACAACACCGCCGGGCAGGTCATCGCCGGCTTTGGCTGCTTCTATTTGTTCCTGTTGCTGGGCACCGTCCCGAAGAGGCCGCGGGTATCGTGGATTTTGCCGCTCGTCTGGTTCGGGCTGAGTTTGCAAGGGATTCGCCAAGGGCCGCTCTTCGCGGTGCTGGCCGTGGTCGCCGTCGCCGACTTCTGGCCCGAGACGATCTGGTACCGACTTCTAAAGAAACACGGCGACAGCTTGGCCCGCGAACCGGAGAGCGAATCACGCGGTTGGCTCTGGACTTCCATCCCCGTCGCCGGTGTGGCGGCTTGCTTCGCATTGCAGTATGGCGGAATCGAAGTCCCCGTCGTCGGTCGCGGCTGGGCTAGGCTCGACCGCATTCAACAACCGGTGGAAATCGCCGGGGACTTGCGAATGTACGAAGCGAGCGTACCGGCCGGCACGCGCATCTTCAACGACGCCAACCTCGGCGGGTTCGTGTTGTACCATGCCCCCCGGTTGAAGATCTTCATGGACGACCGTTTTGAACTGTACGGCGACGATTGGATGCGCCAGTATGTCCGCGTCGTGTACGACGAACCGGCCGGCATCGAAGCGTGGGCCGACGACTACGACTTCGACCACGCTCTCGTGATGGTGCTACCCGACGGCGACCGGTTGCCGCTGGAGCGCTACCTGAGCGACAGCCCGAAGTGGGTCGCCGTGGCCCGCTGCGACCGCGGGGCGTTGTTCAAGAGAACGATACCTTTCCGACTGACACAAACTTTGCCAAAAACGCCGAACCCGTGAAGTGGCGTTTGGCAAATGCGTCACCTCACGATAGAATTTTAAATGTGGACAAAGGCGATCCGTTTAAGGTTTCGACGATGGAAGTTCTACCTTTCAGCATCACAAACCTCTTGAGGGATCGAATCCCCGAGGGAAGCCGCGTCGAATTTAAATCGACATGGGATGATAATATTCGAGCTGCTGCTGTGCGAACTATTTGCGCGTTTGCGAATGATTTTCAAAACATCAATGGCGGATACATTATACTCGGCGTGAGTGAAACGGGCGGCAAGCCCGAATTGCCACCGCGCGGACTCGATGATTTGAATTTAGAATCGATTCAGCAAAAAGTCCGAGAGGCGTGCGAACACCTAGAACCGAAGTATATGCCGATCCTGCAACCGGAACGATTCGAGGAAAAGAAATTACTAGTGATTTGGTGCCCTCCGGGCGACGTTCGCCCGTACACTGCACCGGTATCTTTGAAAAGAAAGGGGGAGGAACAACATGATAAAGGTCGAAATTATTACGTTCGCATCGGCTCGGAGACTATCGTAGCAAAAGGCCCGATTCTCAACCAATTGCTCGAACAAACCGCCAAAGTCCCATTCGACGATCGCTTGGCCCGCGGCATTCCGATTCACACCATCACGGAGTCGCATGTCCGAAGCTATCTGAGGGATGTAGGTAGTCGGCTCGATACCGATCCGCCTTTGCCATTGGGAGACATCCTCAAACAACTGAGGTTGCTCGCCCCTTCCAACGGGTCGATGGCGCTTCGGAATATCGCGTTGCTCCTATTCGCGGACGATCCCGAAAAGTATTTCCCCGGTGCTCGAATCGACGTCGTTCAATTCGGCGACGATGGGGATTTGATCCTCGAGCATAAAATTGTCGGTCCGATCCAGGATCAAATTCGCACGTCGATGCGTTACTTAGACAATTTGCTGGGTACTTTGAATCGAAAGATTCCGGGCCAATTGGAAGTGATTCGGACCGTGCCGTTCCCTTTCGAAGCTATGGAGGAAGCGATCGCCAACGCGGTACTCCATAGGAGTTATGACGGCGTGCCGGAAGCAACGAAAATATACTTGCGACCAGATCGGATGGAGATCACGAGTTATCCGGGGCCTGTTCCCGGCTTGGATCGCTCGCATTTTCTTGCGGGAGCTTCACCGCCACCAGTGCCTTTGAGAAACCGAAGAGTCGGAGATTTTCTCAAAGAATTGAAACTGGTGGAAGCACGCGGGACAGGTGTGTCGACCATCCACCGCAAAATGCGAGCGAACGGTTCTCCCGAAGCGCGGTTCGAGTTCGATGACAGCAGGACTTATTTCAGAGTGATTCTGCCCGCGCATCCCGAGTATGTTGTCCTGCACGCGATTCGCGAAGCGGGGCATTTCTGGGCTAGGGGCGACCGCGAGCGCGCCATTTCTCATTTGGATGCTGAAGTCAAACGGGGCTACCCTTCGGGTGTCTTGTTCGCACAGTACATTGAGTACCTTTGTTCCGTCGGTGACTACTGGGTCGGACAACGGGCCTTGGACGACTTTGCCAAATTGCCGACCGCTACCCAGCGGCATTTGCCCTTTCTCGCTATGGCCAAAGGGTATTTGGATCACGATAAACTTGCGGAAGCACGAAAAGTGATGGCGGTCGTACCCCTCGCGAGCTCACCTTCTGATCGTTTAGAGGTCGCAATACTCGCCAAGCGCGCCGGGATGATTTCCGAAGCCCATTCCCGCTTCGAGTCGCTGCTTGATTCCATCCAAACGGACCCCAAAGCACTCCACGAATTTGCTCAAACGAAAATTCAATTGGCAATGAAATTGGCCAGATCGAAGGGCGATCACTCAGAGGCGAAACGCAGACTCAACGGCGAAGCTCTCTCGCTGATTCGCAGAGTGGTTCAGCTAAGTCACGACCAACCGGTTCGCAGGGCTTGGGCCTACTACGATCTCGCGAAACTGCTCAAATATTTGAAATCGCCGACCTCGGAAATTGCATTTGAGATAGACTCCGCCATTGAAGCCATGCCAAACGAATACCGTTTTCAAGACTGGAAACGAGCTAACCTGCGATCATCGCACTGAGTATCTCGATGGCCGCGCGACCGCTGACCGTCCTCTGCATCGCCAGCTACTACAAGGGCAACCGGCTGATCGAGCGTCTGAAGGCGGAGGGGTGCCGGGTCTACTTGCTGACGGTCACCAAGCTGTTGAACGAGAAATGGCCGCGGGCGGCACTCGACGGTGTCTTCGCGGTCGAAAGCTTCCACGACCGGGCGGCGCTGGTCAAGGCGGTGGCCTATCTGTTCCGTACGCACAGCTTCAACCGCATCGTCGCACTCGATGATTTTGACGCGGAAGTCGGGGCGTTTCTGCGCGAGCATTTCCGGCTCACGCATACCGGACTAGGCGAAAGCAGGGCGCGATTCTTCCGCGACAAGCTCGCCATGCGGGTGAAGGCCCGCGAACTCGGCATCCGCATCCCGGACTTCGCGCCGCTGTTCGACCACGCGGCGTTGAAGGTGTTTCTCGCGCGATCGCGCGGGATTTCCACGCGGTGCTCCCGGGGGCGGATCGAGTGAGTTGGTGAATTACACCAACTTCTCGAATCGCGCCTTGAAAGCCTCAACCGACAGATTCACCGCACTCGCGAGCGATGCCAGAGTGGCCTGATCTTCGAAGTCCTTCGTCTCGAGGCGCGTCATGTACTTGCATGCGGCTTCGTAGCTGACGCTGTCGACATCCACGATGCGCGGCCGCATCCGCAGGGTCTTCGGGTCGATCATGTCTTCGAACACCAACGGTTTCAGTTGCCCGCCAACGACGCTGACGATGGCCCCGTACTTCGCCGACTCCGGCGAAAGCAGAAACTTCACAGCACCGTAGCCGAGGTCGCGGGTATACTCGGCGTCGAAGGGGATCGGGTCGGCGCAGCGGAGTTCGTAGCCGAGATCCTTGTCGATCATCGTCGTCTTCAGAGTCAGCGCCTCGAGCTGTCTCGAAATCCGGTCGCGCACCATCCGGCCGAATTCGATTTCGCCGAGGCGCAGGTGGCCGTGCGGATCGCGTTCGATCTTACCGTACCGGCTGAGTTCTTCGTCGCTCATCGCCGCGGAGAGGCCCTTCTCGCCGATCGATTCGATCAACCCTTCGGCGAGCACCACGAGCCCGTAGGGTTTGCCTTCGAGTTTGCGCTTCACCATCGAACCGATGATGAGGTCACAGAGGTGATCGAGGCCGATCGACTTGCCGCGGAATTCTTCGGGGATGATCGTGAGCGTCGCGGCGGCGGCTTTGCCAATACCGAGCGCCAGGTGCCCGGCGGCGCGGCCCATGCTGATGATGATATACCAGCGCGTGGTGGTGCGGGCGTCTTCTTGGAGGGCGCGTGCCGTCTGCACGCCGAGGTGGCGGGCCGTTTCGAAACCGAAGGTCGGGATGCCGGGGGGGAGCGGGAGATCGTTGTCGATGGTCTTCGGCACGTGGGCGACTTTGATCGCGCCGCCGGCCTGCTTGTAAACTTGGCTACCGCTGTAGGCGGTGTCGTCGCCGCCGATGGTGACCAAGTATTTCGCGCCGAGTTTTCGGAACGATTCGAGCACGTTCTGCATGTGGGCCGGATCTTTGGCCGGGTTCGTCCGGCTGGTGCCAAGCATCGATCCGCCCCGGTTGAAATACGGGGCGACGTCGTTGACGGTCAGGGGCAAGGCCTTCGTGATGTCGCCGGCGACGAGGTTCTGGAAGCCGTTGCGGACGCCGATGACTTCGAGGCCGCGGTGGATCGCTTCGATGGTGACCGAAGCGATGACGCCGTTGATGCCGGGGGCAGGCCCGCCGCCGACGACGATGGCCAAACGCTCGCGCGGGGATGATTCAGCTGCCATGCTCTACGATCCAAAAATGACGGTGGGAAGATACTGAAAGACTCGGAACGGCGCCCGGATTTTCAAGGGGTCACAAACACGGCGCGTACCGTTCACGCCAAGATACCCTTGATGACTTCACCGTGGACATCGGTCAGCCGGCGGTCGATGCCGTTGTGGTAGAAGCTCAGCCGCTCGTGATCCAAGCCGAGAATGTGCAGAATCGTGGCGTGGAGATCGTATATGGTGGTTTCGTTCTCCACGGCCTTGTACCCGAAATCGTCGGTTGCGCCGTAGCTGAACGCCGGCTTCACCCCGGCCCCGGCGAGCCAGACGGTGAAGCCCTTCGGGTTGTGGTCGCGTCCGCTCGCCCCTTTTTGGAACGTCGGCATCCGACCGAATTCGGTGACCCAAACGACGAGCGTGTCCTTCAACAATCCGCTCCGTTTGAGGTCGGTCAGCAAAGCCGCGCAGGGTCGATCGAAGATCGGGGCGTGGATGTCGTACTGCTTCTGGATCGTCTTGTGCCCGTCCCAGTTGCCGACACCTTCGCCCATGGCATACGAGCCGTTGAAGAGCTGCACGAAGCGGACATCGCGTTCCAAGAGTCGCCGGGCGAGCAAGCAATTGCGGGCGAACCCCGCCTTGGATTTGTCGGCGTCGCCGGTGCCGTATTCGTCGTGGATCGCCTTCGTCTCTTTCGATAAATCCGCGACTTCGCTGGCGCGCAGTTGCATCTTCGCCGCGAGTTCGTGGCTGGAAATGCGGGCCGCGAGGTCGGTATCGCCGGGTCGTGCGGCCAAGTGATCGCTGTTGAGTTGCTTCAAGAAGTCGCGGGTCGCTTCGTCGGCCTTCGCGTTGATACCCGCGGGCCGGGCCAAGTTCGGAATCGGTTTGTCGGCGCTGAACGGAGTGCCTTGGAATACGGCGGGGAGGAACGCGCTGCCCCAGTTGTTCGGGCCGACCTGCGGGACGCCGCGCGGATCGGGGATGGCGACGAACGCGGGGAGATCGCGGCATTCGCTGCCGAGGGCGTAGCTGACCCACGCCCCGGCGCTCGGGTAGCCGTCGAGCGTGAAGCCGGTGCTCATCTGATTCTCGGCCGGGCCGTGCGTGTTGCTCTTCGCGGTCATCGAGTGGATGAAACACAGGTCGTCGGCCAAGCCCGCGAGCTTGGGGAACAGGTCGGACATCATCTTGCCGGACTTTCCGCGCGGCTTGAATGCCCAGATGGGTTTGACCATATTCCCTTGGGCCCCTTGGAACGTGACGAGCTTGTCGCCGCCGGGGAGCGCTTGGCCGTCGCGCTTCACCAACTCCGGTTTGTAATCGAACGAATCGACGTGGCTGACGGCACCGGAGCAGAAGATGGTGAGGACGCGCTTCGCCTTGGCCGGGAAGTGCGACTTCCTCGGCGCCAGCGGCGCATCCGGTTTGATGGCCGGGCGCAGCGGATCGGCCGCGAGCAAGCCCTGTTCGGCCAACAGCGAAGCGAGCGCGATACCACCGAGGCCGGTGCCGGCATCGGTCAGAAAGCGGCGGCGGTCGAGGAATGAGCGAGCGATAGGGGTGAGGTGCATGGGCGATACTTTCCCCGATTCACACTTGCGAACATCGAAGCATTCGAGTTCTATTGGTATCATACCCCGATATCTGCGGAGGATCGAACTGTGAAAATCGAACTGACCGATGAGCAGCTACAGACTTTGGATGCGGAGGGCTCGGGAGTCATCGTCGTCGATCCCCGCAACGATCGATCCTACCGATTGGTCCTGGAAGAAGTGTTTC
>JBBRUN010000126.1:0-11675 GCA_038247765.1 Gemmatales bacterium
ACGAAGGGGCACTTCGCACTGCAAGGCCACGATCCCGGCTCGATCATGACCTTCAAGAAGGTCGAATACAAGCCCCTGAAGAAGTAACGACAACATTACGGCTGCGGGAGCTGCCGTATTTTATTCGGGCGGAGCCCCATGCGCCAGCGACGGGCAATTCCGAACTTTGCTGGCCAGTGACGCTCTGCAGTCCCCCGTCGCTGGCGATCGGGCATCTGGAGTTGCGCCACTCGCACGCTCTTTGACGCCTTATTACCGTTTCAGATATCCCATATTACCCAATTCCGTTTGACGCACTACCGTCGCATTTTTACTATACACCCTAGATTCCCCAGAATGTGCTCCGGGGAGTGTTTTCCCATCTCAGAGGTGCAACGGATGTACGGACTCATTTTGATGACCGCTCTCGCCACGGGCAGCGGGACGCCGGCCGTCGACGCCACTCCGGCGGTTGTCGTCCCGCCGATGGGCTGCTTCAGCTCGGGCTGTTACTCGTCCGGTTGCCACGGCTCCAGCTGCTTCGGCGCCGGGTGCTATTCCAGCGGCTGCTACAGCTCGGGCTGCTATGCCAGTTCGTGCACCGGCTGCGGTGGAAGCATCTTCCCGCTGTTCCCGAACCTCCGCGCCCGCGCCTCCGGTTTCCTCGGACTCCGCAGTTCCTGCTACGGCAGTTCCTGCTACGGCAGCTCCTGCTACGGCAGTTCGTGCTATGGCTCGTCTTGCTTCGGTTCGTCGTGCCACGGCAACGCGACCTTTTACGGCAGCGACTTCCACGGCGGCTGCACGGGTTGCCGCGGGATCGTCATCGGTGATAGCATTCCCCACGTGTCGATTCCTTCGACCGAATACCAAGCCGCCCGGACCTCGCCGAGCGCCTCGCCGGCCCGTCTAACGATCGAAGTCCCCGCCGAAGCCAAGTTGTACGTCGATGGCCAACTCACCAAAGGCGAAGGCGCGAGCCGAAATTTCCACACGCCGGAACTGCCGAAAGACCAGACCTTCTTCTACGACCTCAAGGCCGAAGTCGAAGTCGATGGCAAAGTCGTGACCGAAAACAAACGCGTGCTCGTGCGCTCGGGCGAAGTGCTGACCGAAGCCTTCCCGAAACTGATCGCCGCCGTGAAGAACGCCCAAGACGCCGTCGTCACCAAGCGCTAACCGCGCGTCCGAATCTCGGACTCCGACGCCCCGGCGGTGCCACCGCCGGGGTCGTTTCGTTGAATTGAGTCTGTCGAAACGTGTCGGCATCCGCACAATAGCCAGATGGATTTCGCCCTCGCCACCATTTGGTACGAACGCCAGCGCTTCCTCCCGGCCATTCTGGCCGTTTCGTTCAGCGCGATTCTGATGGTCGTCCAAGGCGGCCTCGTCGTGGGCCTGTTGTCGATGATGTCGGTGCCCGTCGATAAGGCCACGTCCGATGTCTGGATCGGTTCCCCCGGTGTCAAGAGCGTCGACCTCGGCCAGAAGATCCCGGAGCGCTGGATCGCCCGCGTCGCCAACCAACCGGAGGTCGTGCGGGCCGAGCCGCAGATCATCTCGTTTTCGATGTGGACGCCGATCGACCGCAACGCCCCGCCGTCCAGCCCGGCCGTCTGCTTGATCGTCGGCTGCAAGCTCGACAAAGACTCCATCGGCGCCGTCGAAGAACTGCGGAACAACCCCGAACTGATGGTGAAGCTCACCGAGCCGAATACCATCGTCGTCGACGAATCGGAACTCGGCCGCCTCGGCGTTAAGGGCGTCGGCGACCAAGGCGAAATCGCCGGGCGGGTCGTCCGCATCGTCGGCCTGGTCCAGAGTTACAAATCCCTCGGTGGACCGTACATCTTTTGCTCCCTCGAAACGGCCCGCGTCATCGCCCGCGAACGCGCCGGCGACTGCACGTACCTGCTGGCCAAGTGCCGGACGCCGGAAGACGCGCAGATCGTGAAGGAGCGGTTGAAAAAATACGATCAGATGTCGACATTCGACGCCCAAGAATTTTCGACGCGTTCGCGGATGCACTGGCTCACCACGACCAAGGCCGGTATCGCGGTCGCCTTCACCGCGATGCTCGGGTTGCTCGTCGGCGCCGTCGTCACCAGCCAGACCTTGTACGCGGCGATGGCCGCGAGCCAACGGGAGTTCTCCACCCTGCGGGCCATGGGGATCCCGGCATGGCGACTGCGCATGACCGTGATCGCGAAATCGTTCTGGGTCGGTTTCTTCGGATTGATCGTCGCCATACCTGTGACGATCGTCTTCGCCGAAATCGCCACGGCCATCGGTATCCGCGTGACGCTGCACCCCTACGTCGTCCTCGGCGCCTCGGTGATCACGCTGACGATGGCGCTGCTCTCCGGGTTGGCCGCGCTGCGGTCGGTCGAAGGCGTCGATCCGGCCCACAACATCCGCTGAATGTCATCGAGGTTTCCGGAATGGCGGACGAGCGTCGCAGTTCGGGTTGGGTCCGCTGGCTGGCCATCGCCTTGCTCGTCGGGCCGTTGGCCATCGTCGGCTGGTGGCTCAGCCGGCCGCCCGCCCCGGCGAAATCGACCACCGCCTACGACGACCTCGACGTACTCTGCACCGGGCGCGTCGATTCCTCCGGCATGGTCGTCTCCCTCGAACCGAGCCAAGCGGGCCGCGTGCTCGAAATCTTCATCCAAGAAAACAAGCCGCTCGACAAGGGCCAGAAGATCCTCCGCCTCGACGATTCCACGGCCCGATTCCGGCTGCTCCAAGCCACGGCTTTGGTGAACGGAGCCAAGGTCGATCTGCTCTCGGCGGAAAAAGATGCCGAGCGATTTCCGAAACAACTCGAGGCGCGGAAGGCAATGGCCGGCGCCGCCAAGGCCCGCGTCGAGCAGGCCAAGAAGCTCGTCGAACAGCGCAAGGCCCAAGAGAAAATCACGCCGCTGACGAAGATCGAACAAGAGGGCCTCGAAGCCCAAGTGCGCGAGCTGGAATCGCTCGAACTCGCCGATCGCCTTCAGCTCGAAGATATCGAAAAGAACCTGAACCCGAAGTGGCGCGTCGATGCGGCCCAAGCCCGCCTCGATGCGGCCGACGCCGACCGGCAACTCGCCCAGAAGAGCGTCGATGAATGCGTGATGCGGGCCCCGAGCGCCGGCCGCATTCTGCGCTTGCAAACCAGCGAAGGGGCGATCCTCATGCCCGGCGGCTACCCGCCCGCCATCGTCTTCGTGCCGGCTGGGCCGCTGGTCGTGCGGGCCGAGTTGGATCAAGAATTCATCGGCCGCGTGCGCGAGGGCATGAGCGTCGACGTCCACGACGACGGCCGGGCCGACGGGCCGTCGTATCCGGGCAAAATCAAGAGCATGTCGCGCTGGGTAGCCCAACGCCGCACGCTCATCCTCGACCCCGGCGAGATCAACGACGTCCGCACCATCGAGTGTTTGGTCGAACTGCAAACGAACATCGACGAGCTGTACATCGGCCAGCGGATGCGCGTGCGGATCAAGTCGAAATGATTCCCTTCCGACGGCCGAGCCATACCCTAACGGTTTGATCCGACCCACCTCCGGAAGAGCCGCGGATGGCACCGACAACCAGTTCAAACCCCGGCCCGGCCCGAGCCGTACCCGGGGCCAAATCGGCCCTCGTGCTGCTCGTCGGTATCAACCTCTTCAACTACATCGACCGGCAAATTCTCTCGGCCGTGTTGCCGCTGCTGCAATACGACGGTACCATTTTCGATCCGACCGACCCGTGGTTGAAACTCAAGCTCGGGTTCCTCACCAGCGCGTTCCTCGTCGCCTACATGATTTTCTCGCCGCTGGTCGGCTGGCTCGACGGCCACGGCTACCGCCGCTGGATCATCCTCGGGTTGGGTGTCAGCATCTGGAGCCTCGCCAGCGGATTCTCCGGGTTCGCCACCGGCTACTTCATGCTGCTGGCGACGCGTTGCCTCGTCGGCGTCGGCGAAGGGGCCTACGGCCCGGTCGCTTCCGCGATGATCGCCGATGCTTATCCGCAATCATCGCGGGCCAAGGCGCTCGCCTACTTCAACTTGGCCATCCCCGTCGGCAGCGCCATCGGCTTTATCGTCGGTGGCCAAGTCGCGGATTACTACGACGACTGGCGCCACGCCTTCTGGCTCACGTTCCTCGGCTTCGCCTTGGGCATCCTCTGCTTCTTAAAGCGCGAACTCCCCCGGCCGCAAACCGCCGAGCAAGCGGCGAACGCGCCCGGCTATTTCGAGGTCCTGAAACGCCTGTCGCTCAACCGTTCGTTCGTCTACTGCTGCATCGGCATGACCGCGATCACGTTCGTACTCGGCGGCGTCGCGGCGTGGATTCCGACGTACGTATTCCAACGCGAGTCGCACTTCGTGTTGAGCGCGGCCAACGTGGAAGCGATGGCGAATCCGCCGCAAGATTCGAAACGCAAACCGGTCCCCGCCGAGGTGGTCGCCAAACTCCGGCCGCTCGCCGACGACCGCGAAATCGAATTCGGCACGCTGAAATCGACCGTGGGTGAAGCGCTCACAAATAACGAAATGGTGCTCTATTTCGAGCCGATTGCGAAGACCGCCACCACGCCCGAATCGGCTAAGCTCGGCACGATCACGACCATCTTCGGGGTCATCGTCGTGCTCGGTGGCTTGGTCGCCACGATTTTGGCCACGTGGCTCGGCGAGCGGTTGAAGACGCGAATCCGCGGGGCGTACTTCTGGGTCATCGCCATGGGGGCCATCGCCTCAATGCCGTGCTTCATCGCCTTCATCTACCTGCCCCTGCCGTGGGGCTGGATCGTGATGTTCTTCGCCGTCGTCGGCCTGTTCATGCACGTCGGCCCCGGCTTCACGATCTTGGCCAACGTGGTGACGTCCGAAATGCGTGCGACCGCGTTCGCCATCAACATCCTCGTCATCCACATGCTCGGCGACGTGATTTCCCCGCCGATCATCGGCGGCGTCGCCGACTTCATCAATTGGAATGTCGCGCTGCTGGGCACCTCCGGGATGATCCTCGTCGGCGGGCTCGTCTGGATGCGCGGGATGAAGTATTTGGACGAAGACACCCGCCGAGCGACCGAAGTCGAAATCGCCTGATTCTCACTGACACACTCTTGACACTGGTTCTGTTATGCCGAGCTACAACCCCGCCGATGTGGAACCGCGTTGGCAAGCCTATTGGGACGCGAACGCCACCTTCCGTACTCCCGACCCCGGCGATCCGTCTGTGGTTGGGAAGCCGAAGTATTACATCCTCGACATGTTCCCCTACCCCAGCGGCAGCGGTCTGCACGTCGGCCATCCGGAGGGCTATACCGCGACGGATATCCTCGCGCGCTTCCAGCGTATGCGCGGCTTCCACGTGCTGCACCCGATGGGCTGGGACGCCTTCGGTCTCCCCGCCGAGCAGCACGCCATCGCCACCGGCGAGCACCCGAGCATCAACACCAAAAACAACGTCGACAACTTCCGCCGGCAGATCAAGTCACTCGGCTTCAGCTACGACTGGCAGCGCGAAGTCGACACCACCGACCCCGACTACTTCCGCTGGACGCAGTGGATCTTCCTCCAGATCTACGACACCTGGTACGACCCGGAGTTGAAAAAGGGCCGCCCCATCGCGGAGCTGCCGATCCCGGCGGATGTGACCGACGCGCGCGGCCACATCGATTCCCACCGTCTCGCGTACCTCGCCGAAGTGCCGGTGAACTGGTGCGAGGCGCTCGGCACGGTGCTTTCGAACGAAGAGGTGATCGACGGCAAGAGCGAGCGCGGCAATCACCCCGTCGTCCGCCGACCGCTCAAGCAGTGGCTCATGCGCATCACGGCGTATGCCGAGCGTCTCATCGACGATCTCACCCCGCTCGATTGGAGCGAATCGATCAAGCAGATGCAGCGCAACTGGATCGGCAAATCGGAAGGCGCGGAAGTCTGTTTCTCTCTCGCACCGGATGTCATCAAACGGATCAGTCAGCGCGGCGATATTGTCGATGTCGGCGTTGTGAGCGTCTTCACGACCCGTCCCGACACGCTCTTCGGCGCCACCTACATGGTGCTGTCGCCGGAGCACGAACTTGTCGAAATCATCACGACAGCGGAGCAGAAGGGCGCGGTCGAAGCCTACCGACAGCAGGCGGCGCGAAAGTCGGACTTCGAACGCACCGAGATGGCCAAGTTGAAGACCGGAGTCTTCACCGGCGCTCACGCCGTTAACCCCGTGAACGGGAAAGAGATCCCCATCTGGATCGCGGACTACGTTCTCGCGGGTTACGGCACAGGGGCCATCATGGCCGTGCCGGCCCACGACGAGCGCGACTTCGAGTTCGCGCGGCAATTCGGTCTGCCGATGGTCACCGTCGTGACGCCGAACGAGAAGTGGCTCAAAGGAACCGGCAGCACGCTCGACGACTTGAAGGAAGCGTACACCGACGACGGCGTAGCGATGAACTCCGGCCTGCTCAACGATATGGGCACCGAGGTGGGCACCGAGGAGGCGAAGCGCAAGATCACCGCATGGCTCGTGGTTGAAGGCAAAGGCGAAGCGAAGATCAACTACAAGTTGCGCGATTGGCTCTTCAGCCGGCAGCGCTATTGGGGCGAGCCGTTCCCGATCCTGCACGAACTCGATGCGGCCGGGGAACGCACCGGCGTTATGCGCACGCTCGCGGCCACTGACTTGCCGTTGACACTACCGACGCTGGCCGATTTCAAACCGACCGGCTCACCCGATGGGCCGCTGGCCAAAGCCACCGATTGGCTGACGGTCGAACTCGACGGCAAAAAGTACCGGCGCGAAACGAACACGATGCCGCAGTGGGCCGGGTCGTGCTGGTACTACCTGCGCTACATTGACCCTCACAATCCCCAGGCCTTCGCCGACGCCGGCAAGCTCAACCACTGGCTGCCCGTCGATCTGTACGTCGGCGGGGCCGAGCACGCGGTGCTGCACCTGCTCTACTCGCGCTTCTGGCATAAGGTCCTCTACGACCGGGGCTACGTGAACTGCCCCGAGCCGTTCCAGAAGCTCGTCAACCAAGGGATGATCCTCGGGGAAAACGGCGAGAAGATGGCCAAGTCGCGCGGCAACGTCATCAATCCGGACGATGTCGTGAAGGAGTACGGGGCCGATGCACTGCGCCTATTCGAGATGTTCATGGGCCCGCTCGAAGCGGTGAAGCCATGGAGCACGAAGGGCGTCGAGGGGGTCTACCGGTTCCTCGGCCGCGTCTGGCGGTTGATGATCGATGACACCGCGTTGACAGTGAAATTGAACGCGACGGTGCAGGAGGTGACGCCGGACCGCGACGCGCTCCGCATCTTGCACCACACCATCCAGAAGGTCACCGACGACACCGCCCGGTTGAGCTTCAACACCGCCATCTCCACGATGATGGAGTTCTGCAACTACTTCACCAAACTCGAAGTCCGCCCGCGTGCCGTACTCGAACCGTTCGTGCTCTTGCTCGCGCCGTACGCCCCGCACATCGCCGAGGAATTGTGGGCCGCGCTCGGGCACGGCACCACGCTCGCCTACGAACCTTGGCCGAGCTACGACCCCGAGTTGGTGAAGGCCGACAGCATTGAGGTGCCGGTGCAGGTCAACGGCAAACTGCGGGCGAAGTTGCAAGTGCCGGCCGAGATCGACGCCGCCGGATTGGAAGCGGCCGCGCTCGCCGATGCGAAGGTGATCGAAACGCTCGCCGGGAAGACGCCGAAGAAAGTGATTGTCGTGCCTCGGAAATTGGTGAATATTGTGGTGTAGTTTTAGGTGTCTTCGTTACTGAAAATCAGGCTGGTGAAGTTCGGAAGCACCCGCCGCTGGCGCTCGGGGCTCCGAATGAATTGCGCCTAATACACGCTGCAAACGCCAACGGCCCGTGGGAAAGATCCCACGGGCCGCGGCGTAGTTTCTTCGATCGGTCGGGGTTAGTTATTCCCGCCGACTTGCGTTTGCAGCTGCTCTTCTTCGGCCGTGATGATGATCCGCGGCGTGACCATGATCATGATGTGCCGGGTGTCCCGACCGATGCCGGTGTTGCGGAACAAGCGGTTCAGATACGGGATCTGGCTGACCACGGGCGGCCCGAATTCGTTGCGGCCTTCTTCGAGGGTCTTCAACCCACCGAGCAGAACCGTACCGCCGTCCGGCACCGCCACCGTCGTTTGCACGGTGATGCTGGTGAAGGCCGGTTGTTGGAAGAACTGCGTGAACGGAATCGGTTGACCTTGCGAGCCGCCTTCGAACACCGGCGTGATGAACGCCGTGATCGGGAAGAGCGGCACCGTGGCGCTGGCGAGGGCCGACAGTTGCGGGGCCAAGTTCATCCGCACGTAGCGGCGGTCCGCGGAGACGACAGCTTGCACTGTCACGCTGACGCCCTGGCCGCCACCGAGGGCGGCACCCTGCCCGATCGGCAGCGGCGTGTTCTGCGGGATGTACACGAACTGCCCGCCGACGTTGATGATCTGCAGGCCGAGCGTGAAAAACGCCAGGTCGGTGACCGACACCGTCGAGGTTTGCCCGTTGAACAGCGTGATCTTAGGAGCTTGCATCACGTTGACGCGGCGGTCACCGGCGGAGGCTTCGAGGAACATGAACACTTGGATGTCGTTGAGGAACGCCAAGCCGAGGTTCAGGCCGCCGTTGCCGTTGCCGGGGTAGCCACCGAACGGAGGCACCGAGAACCCGAAGGTGTTCGGGCGGATCGGCACGTTCAGGTCGGACGTGAAGCCCCCGGCCGCCGGGTTGAAGCCGACCACGCCTCGACCGACGTTGTTGTTGATGAACGGCTCCGGGCGGAATTGTTGCGTCGTCAGGGCCGATTCGAATTGCGGACTATTGTTGGTCCTCAGGTTCAGTTGGAAGTCCACGCCGATCCGCTCGTAGAAGCTTTCCGTGAGCGAGATGACGCGGATTTCGACCGCCACCGAGAGATCTTGCAACCGGCGGAGCGATTCGAGCAAGTCTTGGACTTCTTTGATGACGTCAGCCGTTTGGTTGATGACGAGCGCGCCGCCGATGTCGTAGTAATCGACCTTGCCGTTGCCGCCGAGGGCTTCCCATGAGTACGGCCGAACCATGCCCGTGATAAGCCTCTTCAATTGCTCGGAGTGGTTCGCTTTGTTCGGGGCGAGGAACGCACCCGGTGACAATGCGCTCTTCTGTTCGCCGCCCGGCTGGTTATCGAGGGTGCCGGTCGGTTGGCCGAAGCCCTTGCCGTTCTGCCACGGGGTGTTGCCGCTGGCGAGTTCGCCGGCGCCCAAGCCCCCCTTCGGCGTGCTGATGCTGCTGGTGCCCTTCGTGTCGGTCATCCACGGCATCGTCGGGTTCTGCTGCCGTTCGAGGGCCTTGCTGAGCGAGGCGTGCTCCGGCAGGGCGAAGTCGGGGATCGGCGTGACCAGATCCATGACCGAGAACACCTTCGTGTGCATCCGGCCCGTGGCCTTCTTCTTCGAGGTGACCACGACGACGTCGTTCTGCACCACGTATTGCAGGCCCGACTTCTCCAAGATCAGCTGCATGATGTTCCGGAGCGAGATCGGCTGCAGGATCGCTTCGTTGACCAGAACCTTGTCGAGGTCGATGTTCAAGTCGGTGATGGCGGGATCGTCGGTGACGATGTTCATCGTCGCTGTCTTGGCGAACTCGCGGATCGCTTCGCGGAGCGAGACGTTCTCGAACTTCAAGCTCAGCGGCTTCTCGAGCTTCAGTTCGATCTCGCGTTCGATCGGCGTACGGGTTTTGATGAACAACTCGTCGCCCGGCCCGCGGAGTTGATTGTTCCGCGAGCGTTCGAGGGCGACGGCGATCGGGTTGGTCGAATCGACGAACGGCCCTTGCTTCTCGGCGGCGTTCAGGCCTTCGAGGACCATGACTTCGCGGTCGGACTTCCGCTCTTTCGCATCGTTGACGCGGCGGTTGTTCTTGGCGAGTTCGTAGATCAGCGCGATGGTCGGGTTTTCCGGGTCGAGCTGCTTCGTTTGCAGGGCCAAGGCTTCCGCTTCGCGGTACTTCTGGGACTTCAACAGGCCGTTCACCTGCTTGACGCGCTTGGCGATCTCGTCTTGCTTTTGCTGCTCGGCTTGCGACTTCATGACGACGCGGTCGCGCTGGTCGCGTTTCTCGTTGGCTTCCTTCGTGTAGAAGTCCATCTGCTTCTTCATGATCCGGAACGTATCGAGGCGGCGTTCGGCCGGGCCGGACAGTAGCGCTTGGCGGGCGGTTGAGAGCTTCGACATTTTCACTTTGTTCACGAAGTCGGTGAGCGTCGTGATGGCCACGTCGGTCTCGCCCTTCTTGAAATTATCGAGCGCCTGCGATTCGGCTTGGAGGCCTTCGGAGCGGAGTTGTTGGAACTCCACATCGGTCATGGCCTTCATTTGCTCGGCGAGGTTCGGCCCCGTCGCCGTCGGCGTGCTCGGGATCAACGTCGATGGCGGAGTCGTCGGGGCGGCGCCCGGCAGCGGCTCCTTGGCCTTGGCGATCGCCGCGCCGCTCATGCGGAGCATCGCGGCGTGGCCCTTGGCTTGCTCGACCGACAACAGGGCCGGATCGATCTCGAGGAGGAGCTTTTCCGAGCCCTCGTACTGCTTCGAGTTGAATTGTTCCGAAGCGGCCTTGAAGGACGTCGCGGCTTCCTTCTTCTTGGCCGTGTGCATCTCGGCGTCGATTTCGCGGAGCAGCTCTTGGGCTTCCTTCTTGACGCCGAAGTCGCCGTTGTGGGCTTGCACCGCGAGCTTGCGGGCCATCTCCACTTGGCCTTGCTTCAGTTCCGCAGCCGCTTCGTCCAGAAGTTTGCGACCGGCGTTGACCGTCGGCTTCGGCTCCGGAAGAGGCTTCAATTCGATCGGCTTCGCCGGCTTGACGGGGTCGGCTTTCGGGAACACCGGCAATTCCGGCAGGCCGATGGCCGGCACGTCGAGATCGACCGGCTTGGCGTCCGGCACGGTCAGTTTCGGCGTTTCGAGCTTCGGCGTTTCGAGCTTCGGCAACTCCAGCTTCAGAGTCGCCGGGAGCATTGGGAGGCCGGGCAGTTCGATCTTCTCGACCGGCTTCGGCGCGTCGGGAACGATCGGTTCGATGGTCAGCGGCGGCGGCGCGTCCGGCAGTTGTGCGGAAGCAAGCTCGATCTTACCGGACTTCAGCGCGGCGAGGTCGGCGTCGATCGTCCGCGTCCGCATGTTGAAGGCCATGGCCAGTTTGCCGGCCGCGATGTAGCTGGCTTCGGCCTTGGCGACATCTTTGCGAGACGCGAATTCTTGGGCGATGCGGCAGAGCGATTCGATCCGCTCTTTACCCTTCGAGGCCGCGTCTTGCAGGCAGCGGTCGGGGTTTTCTTCGTTGTACGCGAACGGCACATTCAGTTTGTTGGCGTCGTCGAACTTGGCCTTCGCTTCGAGCACCAAGTCTTGGGCCAAGAGGCCCCGGCCTTCTTCCATCAGCTTGACGGCGGCGGTGCGGCTGTTCGTCGTCGCCACCGGAGCGGTCGCCCCGACTGTCGCCGGGACTTCCAACGGCGTCGGCAGTGGCATGCCATCGAAGGTCGGCTTGGGCATCCCGGTGGCCGGCTTGGTGCCGCCAGCGGCGTAGGTGGCGCGGGCGTCGTTGGTCGCAGGCACGGTGCGGCGGATCTTGCCGCGGGCCGAGTCGATTTCGCGCTTCAGGCTTTCGGGGCGTTCGGCGAACGGGTTGAGTTCGTCGATGAGCCCGGCC
>JBBRUN010000127.1:0-11570 GCA_038247765.1 Gemmatales bacterium
CCACGGCGAAATATTCGGTTCAAACCATCGACCCGGCGAAATCGGCCATCGTGATCTGCGACATGTGGGACGACCACTGGTGCCGATCGGCCGCCGCGCGCTGCGACAAACTGGCGAAGGAGGCCGCGCCCGTGATCGCCGCGGCTCGCAAGGCCGGGTTCACGATCATCCACTGCCCGTCCGACACCATGGACTTTTACAAAGATAGCCAAGCCCGCCAACGGGCCAAGGACATCAAAAAGACCGAGCCGCCCAAGCCGAAGGCCATCGAAGCGCCGGCGTTGCCGATCGACGACAGCGATGGCGGTTGCGACGACGCCGTGGCGCCGAAGTTTTCGAAGGCGTGGACCCGCCAGCACAAAGCCATCGCCGTCGACGAAGACAAAGACTACGTCAGCGACAACGGGCCCGAAGTCTACAGCATCCTGCGGGCGCACGGGGTGAAAACCGTCGTCGTGATGGGCGTGCATACGAACATGTGCGTGCTGAACCGGGGCTTCGCCATCAAGCAGTTGCGGAAGTGGGACCTCGACTGCCTGCTCGTCCGCGACCTCACCGATGCCATGTACAACCCGAAGAAGAAGCCCTTCGTGACGCACGACATCGGTACAGAATTGGTGATCCATCACATCGAGCAGTACTGGTGCCCGAGTATCACGGCGAAGGAATTGGTCGGCGCAAAGTGAGCCGCGCGAGCGCCGACACGGTGAAGATCAGCGGGTAGAGTTTCTCGGAGTACCAGAGGTTGGCGAAGTAGAACCCGATGGGCGATGGCGGGAAATGGGTGCCCTCGCGGGTGGCGATTCGCAGCCATTCGACACCGCGCTTCACGGTGTCGCATTCCGGTATCTCGGCGAGCGCATCGAGCGCGAGCGCCGTCTCTTCGATGCTGCTCGGGGTGCCGGCGCGGCCGCCCCAGCCGCCATCGGCATTCTGATTCCCCACCAACCACGACACGCCCCGTTCGAAGGCTTCCTCGGGTAACACCGGGCCAAGCCGGAGCACCCGGCTCGTGCCGTAGGTGAGGTTTTCGATTTCCGCCGCGTGCTGGTTGCCGAACCAGAGCGGCGCCCACGCCCCGTCGGGACGCTGGGTTTTCAGCAGGTAGGCGATGCCGCGCGACACGCCCCGGTCGATGCGGGTTTGCAGTTTCACCGGCAGCAGATCGCGCCACGCGAGCCAGGCCCGCAGCGCGTGGGCCGTGAGGTCGTTGCTGCTGCGGTCAAAGGGGAGACCCGTCCACCCTTTGCAGAAGGTAGGGATGCCGCCGTCGCGGTTCTGCAAGTCCAAGAGCCACGCGGCGCCAGCGGCCGCCGCTGACAAAGCGGTGTCATCCGGCTCGCCGAGGTTCCGGAGGGCGAGCAAAGCGCTCGGGGTATCGTCGGCATCGGGTACGCCGCCGGGGAGATCGGTCCAAGCCCAACCGCCCGGCGCGGCCCGCGTAAACGGGTGAACCGAACGGTACTGCTGTTTCAAAAGCCAATCGCGCACCCCGGAATCCGCCGAGTGCTGGCCGAGAGCGTTGAGTGCCAGCGTCGTTACCCACGTCGTCAAGTTCGTGTCGATGGGCCAGCTCCCGTCGGCCCGCATCGATGCCACCAAGAACCGCAAGCTCTCCGCCACAACTGCGTGTTCACCGTTGCCGGCGCCGATCAGGCTCATGGCGACGAAGCTCGTCAGCGGTGTCGCTTCGAGGTAACCGCCGGTGCCGGGTTGGATTTCGCGGAGCTTCCGCAGCGTGCGATTCTTGGCCAACCAGCGCGGCCAGCGCAGCAGTGGATTCCGCGTCGGCCGGTGGTGGTGCTTCACCTGGCCGATGGCGATGAGCGCCGGCAGCGCGTAGCTGACCACCGGCAGTTGCACGATGCGGAAAAACCAAAACGGCAGGGCCGCGAGTTCGAACGGCAACTGCGGAATCAGCCGCCACGGATCGGGGCCGAGCTTTCCCGCGAGGGCGAGCATCGTCAGAATCGGCACGGAGAAGGTGCGATCCTTCCCGTAGCGGTCGGCGATGACCTTCGACAGCGGCGCCGGTTCCAAGGTTCCGGCGCTAGCGCGGATCCAATCTTCGGCACGCCCGGCTGTCATCGCATTGTCAGTCCCCAGCGCCGCCCAGCACAAGCAAGTCGTGCTGATGTTGCTGAAACTGATCGGCGTATCCCCCCAACCGCCGTCGGCATTCTGGTGTTCGACCAGCCAGGCCAGCCCCGCGCGTATCCGCGATTCGTCCTCCGCGCGCCCGGCCAATTTGAATGTGAAGATTGCTGTCGCCGTGGAGAGCGCGCTCGGCGATAACTCGCCGACCCAGAAACCGCTGGGCGTGCGTTCCGCCAGCAACGCGGCGCGGGCATTATCGAGGAATATCGAAGTCATCGGCCCCTCATTGGGATCGCTTCAGCAGAATCGGCAAACCGACGGCCGACGACAATATCGCCCGGCCCTCCCGATACCACTCCGGTTCCCCGTCCGGCCACAACGGCGTGTCGATGACCGAAACTGAATAATCCGCGATCGACAATTCCACCGGGACCCGGCCACTCGAATCGACGACTCGCAAGGCTTGCATGCCCGCACTGGCGATACGACCGGATGCGCTCAGCCTCGCGGTGTCGGTCGCGAAGGCGGCGGCGGCGAACGCGAGTTCGGCATCTTCCGCCGACTTCGAGTGTCCGAGCATCCGGACGATCGCCGAGGCGGCATTGGCCGTGCCCCGCGCCAGCTCCGCCGCGAGATCGAGCGTGAATCGGCTCACCGGCTCGCCGCGGGCGAACGCTTCCACCGCCTTCACCGCTGCGTCGGTCGCATGCGCCCATTCCACCGCCTCGGGGCCGTAGTGCTCGCTCCCCTCGACGATGAGCGGAACGAGCCGTGCGGCGGCGCGAACGGCGAGCCGGACGACGGCGATTTTCGGCCGCGTGGCGAGCTCCGTTTCGACCGCGTTCCAAGGGGGCCATTGCGGTATCATTTTCGTTCCCAGTCGCCGAAGCGGTGCGGGCAGTTTATGATTCGAGCATCCCCGGGGGGCGACGAATGTTTGTGCCGGTCGGTTGCTCGGAATGCGGAAAACTCTTCCAAGTCGAACGCGGCGAGCTCGGCCAACCCGCGAGTTGCCCGTGGTGCCAAGCGCGCGTATTGGCGCTCCCGGTCGCCGCGAAGACGACGTCGGATCCGGAACCACTCCCGTTACCGGAGCCCTTCGGCACGGTGGATTCGGTTTCCACGGCTGAACCGATCCGCCGGCGGAGTTCGCATTCGGGAATCCGGCCTTGGATCGTCGTCCTCGCGCTCAGCGCCGTCCTCGCTCTTTTTACGTTTCTCCTCCTTCGACACCGCGGGGGTGGGACACCGTCGTTCGCGATGGAGTCGTTCGTCGCACCGGATCGCGTGTGCCAAGCGACGCTGCCCGGTACGGCTGAAGCGGTTGAGGCACCGGTCTTCACCCCATTGCAAACGGGCGCCTCGCTCTTCGCCTCGAAGACGTGGATGACCCGCATCGTCGGCGGCCTCGGCTGGGTCGACCTCGATCCGGGGCGTTCCAAACTGCTGCGCGCCGAAGACGTATTGGGGAATGTCCGCGACGGACTTGGTCGCTGGCTCGGCGAACCGGCCGTCGACAAAGAAGGCTTGGTGAAATCGGGGACGGCCGAAGGGATCGAAGTACGTTACGGCCAAGGCGAAACGCGCTACACGGCTCGGATCATCGCGGTGCTCGACGGGCCGCAACCGCGGGTCTATTTGGTCTGGATCGGCGGGCCGCACTTCAAGCCGGACGGGGAACTCGCGGAGAAAGTGTTGGCGTCGTTCCGGATCGCGCCGCCCGGGAAATGAACGCCCGGAGGCGCGTTGGATCACTCCCGGAACTTCGCCGGATCGACGGTCTCGTGCTTGATGTGTTTGCGGTTGAAGGTGTAGGTCATTTCCAACAGTCCCGCCTCGGAGACGATCATCGCCGGGTAGCTGAATTCGCCGACACCGGTTTCGAGATCGTGCACCTTCTTCCAAGTTTTCCCGTTGTCGTCCGAGCGGGCCAGGCTGATCGGCGTCCGGAGCGCGGTGCTCGGGTTGTAGATCAAGAACAACTCCGACGGGCCGGTGCGAACCGCATCGATCCCGGAACTCGGGTTCAGCAACTCCGTCGGTTCGGCGGCCGACCAGGTCTTGCCGCCGTCTTGGCTCTCGGCCCGGCAGATGCGGCGCGGGTCGCTCGAACGCATCAAGGCGACGATCGTCTTCGACAGATCTTGCTTCCCCGAGATCGCGAAGAGTGTCGGTTGAATCTGGGCGAATTTCCCGGCGACGTGGAACGGAGCCGAGCGCGTCCAAGTTTTGCCGTCGTCGTTCGAGATATCCACGTAGGGCGTCCAGCAATTGTGGCTTTCGAGGGAGGTGCCCGCGTAGATCGTGTCGCCGACTTGCAACGGCTTCGCCCGCACCGGGCCGTAAAACCCGGCCGGCATCATCGCCGGTTTACCCCACGTTTTGCCGCTGTCGGCGGAGGTGCGGACGTACCCCGTCCAATTGAATGGCTTCGGCCCCGCCTTGTACCACAGGTACAAAGTGCCCTTCGCGGTTTTGAAGAGTACCGGGTTCCACGTCGGTTGGCCCGGCTCGGTACCGACTACTTCGGGGGCGCTCCACGCCTTCCCATCGAATCGGCTCAGGTAGATCTGCACGTCCTTCGCGCCTTCGTCTTTGCCGCCGAACCACGCGGCGAGGAACTTGCCTTTTTCCACCTCCACGATGGTGGAAGCGTGGCAACCGGGCGTCGGGGGTTTCTCGAAGATCAATGGCATGGGGATGGTCGCATCCGGG
This sequence comes from Gemmatales bacterium, assembly GCA_038247765.1. GTDB lineage: Bacteria > Planctomycetota > Planctomycetia > Gemmatales > Gemmataceae > JALHQU01. Next base: position 4,813 of record JBBRUN010000127.1, read on the forward strand.
TTGCGGGGAGCGAATGATGATGATCGCGAGTGCGCCGATTCGCAATCGGAAAGTGCCGGAGGCGGCGATCAATAAGGAATCGCGTTCAGCAATCGGCGGAATTCGAACAGCGTGAAGATCGCGCCACCAAGGATCGGAACCATCGCCAGCACGACCCACCGGGTGGGGATCGAACGCCAACCCAACAATGCGAGGGCCATGAGCGCCCAAGCATAATGGGGCGTGTAGAGGAAATATTCGTCGCCCCAAGTCGTGTGCAGCAGAACGTTCCACACGATCCAGACCATCAAGAGTATCGCGGGGAATCGAGTCCGTGGATCGCGGAGGGCACGGATCGCGCCGAGTCCGAGCACGAACCACCACGCCGCCACGCCGCACGATTGCACGGCATCGTAAGGCCACATCGAGTACGGGCCGTCCTGGTAAGTCAGCATCGGATGGTGTTCGTCGGGGTTGTCTTCCCCGATGGTCGGTGTCGGGCCGACGGCCGAATCTTGCAGGCCGCGCACGAAGTGCCGGCCTGCCAAAGCGGGGTCGCGGATCGATTTCAGGCTCAAACAGGACTCGACCCGTTGTAGCACCCGATCCCGAATGTCCGCCTGCGTCCGGAGGATCAATATCACCGCGAGCAACCCGAGAACACCGGCCAGCCCCGTCGCGGCGTACCACGGCCAACGGATGCGGTACGTCGTCGCGATGGCGCAGCCGAGGAGCATCGCGGGGAAGACGGCGTTCGTGATGGTCACGCCGAAGCACAAAATCGTGAGGATCCCGAGGCCGACGGCTTTCGAGCGGAACGACCACGCGGAGACGAAAAAACCGAGCGACGCGGCTAGCAGGCCGACCGACATACCGAAGTGATCGGGCAGCGCGGTGATGGTGTTCCCGGTGCCGAACCAGAGCAGTGGGCCGAATGCCGCGAGCACGGAAAACCGAGTACCCGAAGAGCGCAAACCGGCCGTGAGCAGGCCGATGCCCAAGCCGCCGACGAGGTTCACGAGCAACCGACTGCCGTAGGTGCAGGTCGATTCCACCGGAATCGCCGGCGCGAGCCACTTGGCCAGTTCGTGCGTCGGCCGGGTCCAACAGGGGTAGAGCGCCGGATGCGTTCCCCGGGCCCGCTCGTTGTTGTTCCGGATGGCGTCATCAACCCAACCGCCGGCGTCGCACTGCAAGAAGACGTCGGTACGGCACGCGATCGGGCGGCCTGGCTCGGCTCCCAAGATCGACGCCACCGCGAACCACGCCATGGCTGTAGTCCACGCGGCAACGGCTCCGGTACGTAGCGGGGTCATTTCCATGTGATCGCGGCGAGCACCGTGGTTCCCCAGAGTAGCCCAGTCATGGCGAAGACCTTATCCGCGATGAGGATTTCCGTCGGGCCGTCGCCGGCGCCTTCCATCGATTTGAAGAGGTACCGGAAAAGGCCATAGGCAACAATCGGGACAGTATAGAGCAGGTTTTTGGTTCCGTGCAGTGCGACGGTCTCCGGAGCGATGGTGTAGAGCGTGTACCCCATCAGGCAGACGGCGGAGCAGACCCCGAGGAGCGTGTTCAACTTCGGGACGTCGTAACTGATCAACGCCGGGCGGTAATTGCGAGTCACTTCCATCGCTTGGACTTCGGCCCGGCGTTTCCCGAAGCCGAGGACCAAGGCCAAGGTGAAGCCGCAGACGATGAGCCAGCTCGTCGGTTCGACGCCGATGGCCGCGCACCCGGCGAGCAACCGGAGCACGAAGCCGGCGGCGATCAGAAGGACATCGACGATCACGCGGTTCTTCAGCCACGCGGTGTATAGCAAGGAGTTCAGCAAATAGGCGAGCATGAACCCGGCGACGGATCGCGGTAATGTCAGCCCGGCGAGGACAAACGCTGCGCCGAGCAAACCGAGACCCGCGATCGACGCCGGGATGGCACCGATGCGGCCGGAGGCGACCGGCCGGTGCCGTTTGCGCGGATGGGCCGCGTCGGAACGGCGGTCGACGACATCGTTGATGAGGTAAATTCCGCTGGCGAGGGGACAGAAACAGACGAACGCGAGCAGTGCCAATGCGATCGTCGACCCGTCCGACAAGTGCTCCGAGAACAACGCCGGGGCAACGAGGAACGAGTTCTTCAGCCAGTGCTTCCAGCGCACGAGTTTCAACCAATCGGTCGCGGTGGTGCGCAGTGTCATGGCGTGAGAGCCCGACGCGCTAAAATCACGGCACCGAGGGCCGGGTCGGTGACGAGTTCGACCGAACCGGGCGCGATGCCGCAGTCGGCGAGCGCGCCCAAAAACAGGTTCCGATAGTTGGCGTTGAAGGTGATGACGCCACCGGCCAGCGCGACGGGGAGATTCTGCATCGGCAAGCCGTTGGCCTTCACGGCCCCGGCGGCGGTGCGGGCGAGTTCGGTCGCTTCTTCGCGGACAATGTTCGCGGCGGCGGCGTCGCCCCGCTCGGCGGCTTCGAGGACGAGCGGCGCCAAGCCCGCGATCGCGGCCCGATCCCACGCCCCACGGTAAACCGCGGGGATAAAATCGGGTGCTTCCTTCAAACCCATCGCTTCGATGAAGTCGGTGGTCAATGTTGTGGAAACGCCGATGCCATCGAAGCCCCGGCAGGCGGCGCGGAGGCCCTGCACGGCGATGCGGTAGGCGCTGCCTTCGTCGCCCATCAAGTAGCCCCAACCGCCGCAGCGGCCGAGTTCCCCGGCGGGCGTTTTGACGAAGGCGATCGAGCCGGTACCCGCGATCACGGCCAAGCCCCAGCCTTCGGGTGTGCCGGCCGCGAGCAACAGCGTGGCATCGTTGGCGACGAGGATCTCGTCGGCCAACGCCACCCGCGCGGCCCAGCCGTAGATAATGTCGAGCCCTTCTTGCCGGTCGATCCCCGCGAGGCCCAAACAAACGGCGGCGACGGTGGAACGGGGACGATTCGCCGAATCGAACGCGCGGTCGATGGCAGCATCGAGCGACTTTAGCGCCGGCTCGACACCGACACCTTGGATGTTCGACGGGCCGCCTTCGCCGCGCCCGAGGATTGCGCCGCCGCCCGCGTCGGCCAAGATGGCCACCGTGCCGGTGCCGCCGCCATCGATGCCGAGAACCAAGGAACTCATGGGCGTTTCTCGCTCGGCTTTTTCCGTTCGGCCAACTCCGCCAACCCAACTTGGGCCAGTTTCCACCAGCGCTCTTCGCCGGGTTTCGACGGGATCGCATTCCAAGTCCGCATCGCTTCCTCGGCATCGCCGACTTGGGCGAAGGCCAGCCCGCGTTGATACTGGCGCTCGCTTTCGCAACCGAATTCGATTTTGCTTCCGTCGTCGATGGCCCGGCGGAGTTTGCGGCGGTCGGTCAGTTTCGCTTTCGCCGCACGGACTTCCTCGGCGAATTCCCCAGGGTACTTCGTCGAGAGTGGCTCCAAGTGGTCGTCCCAGGCTTTGTCCCAATCGGCGGGGTCGTCCGATTCGATCAAGGGTTGAGCCCCGGCGTACAACTCCGCCGCACTCGGACGGGGCCAGAAGAACAGTAGCAGTGCGACGGCGACCAACGCGGCGAATAACGGAATGACGACCTTCGGACGCGACATCACCGGCCGGGGGCGTTCCCACGCTTCGGAAGCCGTGGCGGCCGACTCGCTCGGTAGCCCCGGCATCGTGTCGGTGCCTTCGCTGAGGGGCCATGTCACCCGCTCGCCTTTGCGCTCGGCCTTCCCGCGGATGTGCTGCAATATCTCCAGCACCGTCGCGGCGGTGGGCGGTCGCCGGCTCGGATCTTTGCTCAACAGCGCGCAGACGAGTTCGTCGAAATCGTGCGGCAGTTTATTGACGAATTGAATCGGCCGATCCGGCAGCACGTAGCAGTGCTTGTGCATGAACTCGGCGGCCGTCGACGCGGTGAACGGCGGCCGACCGCACAGCAGAGTGTAGAGCAAACCGCCGAAGGCGTAGAGGTCGCTGCGGCGCGTCAGCGGTTTGCCGTTGAAGAATTCCGGCGCCGAGAACGCGACCGAGCCGAACGGTTCCGCCGTCAGGGTCAGCGGGTTCAGCGGGAAAAGTTTGCCGACCCCGAAGTCGGTGACTTTCAACACCCCTTCGGGCGTGAAGATCCAGTTCGACGGCTTCAAACCCCGGTGCAAGATACTTCGGTGGTGCCCGTGCTTGAGGGCCCGCGCCGCTTGCACCGCGATGCTGAGTACGACTTCGCGCCAGTTCAGCCCGGGGTCGTCGGGCTTCTTCAGGCTCTTCAAGCCGCCTTCGAGGTTCGTTCCGTTTACGAATTCGCTGGCGTAGTAAGCCGATCCGGCGTGCACTCCGGCGTCGTAGAACTTCGCGATGTTCGGGTGCTTGAGCCGTTGGAGGGCGAGCATCTCGCCGGGGAACTTCTTGAGGAAGTCGGCGTGGCGGGCGAGTTCGTGCCCGAGGATTTTCACGGCGGCGATGCGGGTCGGGTCGTTCGATGCGGTGGCGCGGTAGGTCGCGCCGAGCGAACCCCGGCCGAGTTCGACCCCGAGAATCCAGTTTCCGATCCGTGCCCCGGTCATCCCCGCGCTCCTCCCGCCTATCCTAGACGGTAGGAATTTCGGTTGGCCATCGCCAGCCGCACACGAACCGGGATTCGCCATGCGGGCCATTTTGCTCATCGCCCACGGCAGCCGTCGCGCCGAAGCCAACGCCGATCTGGAGCACATCGCCGGGGCCATTCGGCCGCAGTTCCCCCTCGTGACGTGCTGCTACCTCGAACTCGCACCGCCCACCATCGAAGACGGCGGAATCGCTTGCGTGGAAGCCGGGGCGACCGACGTCGTGATGCTGCCGTATTTCTTGTCGCCGGGGATCCACGTCCGCGAAGATTTGATCGAAGCCCGCGATGCACTGGCGACCCGATTCCCCGCTGTGACCTTCCGGCTGGCGGAGCCACTCGGCCGCCACCCGCTGCTGATCACGATTGTGGAAGCGCGGATTCGCGAAGTTGACTGATTGACCCCGGCGCGACCCGCCCGCATAATACCGGCGTCGGTGCGAAGCTGGTCGGAATGCCGCCCATCTCCGCTCCCTCAATCTGGCGCCGTTCGCCCCCAATCCGGGTGTGTTCGTCGTGCGGACTCATTCGCGGAGCCTTCGTTGCTGACCACGCCCCCCGTTTCCGGCAAACTCAAAATCTTCAGCGGACGGGCCAACAAGCCGTTGGCCGAGAGCATCGCCAAGCACTTGGGCGTCCCGCTCGGGAATATCAACCTCGGCAACTTCCCCGACGGCGAAATGTCGGTCCGCATCGACGAGGACGTCCGCGGCCGCGATGTCTTTATCGTGCAGCCGACCTGCCCGCCGGTGAACGAAAACCTGATGGAATTGCTGATCATCCTCGACGCCTTCAAGCGGGCCAGCCCGTCCCGCGTCACGGTGGTGATGCCTTATTTCGGCTATGCCCGGCAGGATCGCAAAGACGCCGGCCGCGTGCCCATCAGCGCGAAATTGGTCGCCGACTTGCTGACGGCCGCCGGCACCGACCGCGTCTTGTGCCTCGATTTGCACGCCGCGCAGATCCAAGGCTTCTTCAACATCCCCGTCGATCACTTGTACGCCCTCAAAGAAATCACGGCCCACGTGCGCTCGCTCGGCATCCCCGCCGGGGAACTCGTGGTGTTGAGCACCGACGAAGGTAACGTCAAGAAAGCCCTGAAATACCAGCAGCGGCTCGGCGGTCAAATCGCGGTCGTCGATAAGCGAAGAGCCAGTGCGGAAGAAACGCGCGCCGAGCATTTGATCGGCGCGTCGGTCGAAGGGAAGACGGTCGTGATTTTCGACGACATGATCTCGACGGGGTCGAGCATGTCCGGGGCGATCAAGGTCGCCAAGGCGCACGGCGCGAAGCGGGTCTTCGTGTGCGCGACGCACGGCCTGCTCGTCGGCAAAGCGCTCGAGCATTTGAAGGATCCGATGATTGAATCCATCGCCTTCACCGATAGCGTACCCTTGACGAAAGAGAAGCAAGAGCGCCTGCCGAACGTGAAGGTCATCAGCGTGGCCCCGCTGTTGGCCAACGCCATCAAGCGGATCCACGAAGACCAATCGATCAGCGATTTGTTCAAAGACGAACCCGCCAGCGTTTGAGGGAGTCGCATGTTCCGTTCGGTCTGCCCGACGTGTGCCGAGCCGAGCCGCTTCGACGATACCCGCGAGGGACGCGAGGTCGAGTGCCCGCGTTGCCGGTCGCCGTTCGTCGCCAAACCGGAGCGCCGCTACGAGGATCACGACGAACCCCGCAACCGGGCACCGAAGCCGGACGGCAGCGGCTACGCGACGCTGTCGCTGGTCATCGGGTTGGTGGGCATCCCTTCGTCCGCCTGCTGCGGGGTCGGCGCCGTCCTCGGATTGGGCGGCTTACTCGCCGGATATGCCGGGTTGCAATCCCGCTTCCGATCGCTCAGTATCTTGGGCATGATGTTGAACCTCGCCGCGATCGTGCTGTCCATCGGCGCGGTGACCGTATTCATCGTCACGCAGTCGGCCGTCGATCGCGATGTCCCGCCCGCCCCGGATGGCACCCAAGCCCCGTTCGTCGCCAACGCCAAGAACTGACCCTACCCCAGGAGCGCCATGCCCACCATCGTTTGCCCGACGTGCGCGACCAAGCTCGAAATCGACGACGACATGGTCGGCGAAGACGTTCAATGCGGCAGCTGCCAGCAGGTCTTCAAAGCCGAGACCGAGAAGAAACGCCCGAGCCGCCGAGGCGAAGTGGAGGACGCGGACGAGAAACCGCGCAAATCGAA
>JBBRUN010000128.1:0-11493 GCA_038247765.1 Gemmatales bacterium
GTAGGCCACGCTGCGCTGGCTGTTGTTCTCACCGGTACCGACCCAGACGGTTTCGCTATCGTTGGGGTCCATGGTCACGGCGCCGATGCTGAACGAGCCTTGTCCGTCGAAGACGGGGGTGAAGGTCGTGCCGGCGTTGGTGGTCTTCCAGACGCCACCGGAGGCCACGGCGACGTAGTAGTGCGCCCGATCCTTCGGGTTCACCGCGAGCGCGGCGACGCGGCCGGAAGTGATGGCGGGGCCGATGTTGCGCAGGCGGAAGGCATTGACCGGCGGATTGAACTCGGGCTTGGCGGGGGGATCGGCCTTGGGCGGTTGGCCCGCAGCGATGAGGAGCGTGAAGAGCAGCGCGGACGCGGACATGGATGAACCTCGCAAAAAGAAATCGAACCCGGAGGTTCGATTGTTTTAGTCCGCGCGTTCGGATTCCGACAGTGTCACCGCGTGGAGACCGACCACCGACCTCGGCTTGGAACTTCCGTCGCCGTCGTGCACAATAGGCCCACCCCTGCCTTTCGGCTCCCGAGGCGACATGTTCCTCCAACTGCTCCGCTGGTGGGTCTGGTTCCTCGGCAAGATCATCTTCTGGATGCGTTACCGCGTCACCGTCGTCGGAAAGCAGGCCGTGTTCGCGAAGCCGGGGCCGTACCTGATTCTGCCGAATCACCCGGCGTATTCCGATCCGCCCAACCTCTGCTTACAACTCTGGCCGGCGTTCCAATTCCGGCCGTTGGCGCTCGAAACGAACTTCCAAAGCCCGCTTTTGAAGCCGCTGGCGTGGATGGCGGAAGCGATCCAAATCCCCGATCTCGACAAAGCTTCGGGCGCAGCGCGCGACCGCATGCGGGCCTCGATCGAGATGATCGCCCAGATCCTGCGCTCCGGGAATAACGTGCTGATCTGGCCGAGCGGCCGGCTCATGCGCGACGGCCTCGAGCACATCGGCGGGGCTCGCGCCGTGGCCGAGCTCCTCGCGGCCGTGCCCGAAACGACGGTGGTTCTCGTCCGCACCCGCGGCTTGTGGGGGAGCATGTTCAGTTGGGCTCCGACCGCGACGCGACCCTCGCTCATGCCGACGCTGTTCCGCGCCTTCGGAATGCTTCTTTCGAATCTGCTAGTGTTCGCCCCGCGCCGCAATATCACGATGACCCTCGAATCCTTCGGCGCTTCCGAGCGACCCCCGCCGGATCGTTTGCAGTTGAACCGATGGCTCGAAACTTGGTTCAACGCCGACACAGCCGGCGTCCCGGAGGCGCCGACGTTCGTGCCGGGCCATTTCCTATTCGGCCCGCGCGAGTTCACCTTCCCGCCGCCCGCGAAATTGCTCGATCACGATTTGTCGAAAGTGAAACCGGAAACGAAACAGGCCATCGCCGAAATCCTCGCGGAGAAGTTGAAACGCCCTTTGACGGACAAAGAAAACGTGGCCGCGACGACCTACAGCCATCTGGGCATCGACAGCCTCGACGCCATGGAGATCGCGCTGCAAGTCGAGCAGCGCTTCGGGTTCAGCGGCGACGTCGTGCCGAGTTCGGTGGGGCAACTCTGGGCCTTGGCGGAAGGATTGAACGAGCACGCCCCGACGAAACCGGCGCCGCGCGAGTGGTTCCGACCGACGACCGGTACGACGGATGTCGTCGTGCTGGGCGAGACCTTCGGCGAAGCGTTCGTGAATCGCTGCGCGATCGATCGCCGGAACGTCGCGGCGGCCGACGACACGGCCGGCGTCCTGACCTACGAGAAATTGTTCGTGGCCAGCCGGGCGATGGCGAAGCGCTTCCGCGAATTCCCGGAACCGAACATCGGGCTGCTGATGCCGGCGTCTGTGGCGGGCGACCTCGCGCTGATGGCGCTGCACCTCGCGGGCAAACTGCCGGTGGTCCTGAATTGGACGACCGGCCCGGGCAACCTCGAGCACGCCGTGAAATTGATGGGCGTGAAACGCGTCATCACCGCGAAGGCGTTCATCGACCGCACGCAGCTGGTCGTGCCCGGCGCCGAGTTCGTTTACTTGGAGCACGTCCGCAAAACCATCGGCAAGTTCGAACTGCTGAAGTCGCTGCTGACGCTACGCTGGTTCCCCGGCGCGGCGACGCGCGGTGCGATGGCGCACATCGTCCGCGATCCGCAACAGCCGGCCGTCGTGCTCTTCACCAGCGGTTCGGAGAAGGCCCCGAAGGCGGTGCCCCTGACGCACGCCAACATCATCGCCAACATGCGCGCGGCCGTGCCGCGGTTGAAGATCACCAAGCATGACAGCGTACTCGGGTTCCTGCCACTGTTCCACAGCTTCGGCCACACTGTCAGCGGTATGTTCCCGCTGTTCGGCGGCTTGAAGATCGTCCACCACCCCGACCCGACCGACGCGGCTGCGCTGGTGCGGAAGATCGCCAGCTACAAACCGACGCTGACCGCCGGCACGCCGGCGTTCATCCGGTATATCTTGGATCGGGCCAAGCCGGGGGAACTCGATTCGCTGCGGATCGTCGCCCTCGGCGCCGAACGCTGCCCGGATGCGGTCTTCGAGAAAGGCTTGGAGATATCGCCGAAGACCAAGCTCATCGAAGGCTACGGCATCACGGAATGTTCGCCGATCGTATCGTTCAACCCCATCGACGCCCCCAAGCGCGGCACCATCGGCCAGCCCCTCGACGGGGTCGAACTCCGCATCGCCGACCTCGAAACGAATGAACCGGTGCCCGCCGGAGACATGGGCATGCTGCAAATCGCCGGGCCGAGCGTCTTCCCCGGCTACATCGGATTCGACGGGCCATCTCCCTTCGAAGAGCACGGCGGCAAGCGGTATTACGTGACGGGGGATTTGGTGTCGCTCGACGGCGAGGGCTATATCGTCTTCCGGGGCCGGTTGAAGCGATTCCTAAAAGCGGGCGGCGAAATGATCTCGCTCCCGGCGCTGGAAGAACCCTTCGCCAAATTATTCCCGCCGACGGACGACGGCCCGCGGGTCGCAGTTGAAGGGGTCGAAACGACCACCGGTCGGCAGATCGTCCTGTTTACGACCGAAGATTACAACCTGCAAACGGCCAACCAACTGCTACTGGCAGAAGGCTTCCGGGGCGTGATCCGACTCGACGACGTGCGCCGCATCGAAAAAATCCCCACGCTCGGCACGGGAAAAACCGATTACAAAGTCCTGCGGGCGCAGATTGCGCCGGCCGGGGCGTGACGGGATCCGTCGAGTTTTTCGGATTCCCGGCGATCCGAGTTTACTCCCGTGTCCTATCATGTCAGTATATTGCGGGGCATTCGACCACGGGTCGGGCGCAGTCCACCCGCTTCCGTTTCGTTAGCCACCGCCCGAGGAATGTTCATGGTATCGGATGGCGCCGCCGCTGCGTCCCCGCCCGCTGCGAAGCAGCCGATCAAATGGGGCACGATTTTCTGGGTTTCCGTGATTCACGTCGGCGCGATCTTCGCGCCGTTCACATTCAGTTGGTCCGGCCTCGCGGCCTTCTTCGCTCTCTACGTCCTCACCGGCCTCGGGATCACCCTCGGCTTCCACCGGTTGTTGACGCACCGCAGCTACAGCACGTGGAAACCGATCGAATACGCCCTGACACTGTTCGGCATTTGGGCGAACGAAGGCGGCCCGCTCCGCTGGGTCTGCACACACCGCCTCCACCACACGCACTCCGACGAAGAAGAAGATCCGCACTCGCCGAAAGAAAAAGGCTTCTGGTGGGCCCACGCCGCCTGGTGGATGCGCGACGACCCGAAGACCGACGGCCCCATCGAGACGCTGTTCAACGTCAAAGACTTGGCCCGCGACCCTGTGCACCGCTTCTTCCAACGCACGCACGCCTTCTACCTGCCATTGCTGGCGGTCATCGTCTATTGGTCAGGGTACGTGTTCAACGAGCTGTTCAATCTCGAAGGCATGAGCAACCACGCCACGGCCACGTCGTGGCTCATTTGGGGCATGTTCGTCCGCACCGTGTGGGTTCTGCACACGACGTGGTTCGTGAACAGCGCCAGCCACATTTGGGGCTACCGCAACTTCCCAACAACCGACGATTCCAAGAACAACTGGTGGGTGGCCGCCCTGACCTTCGGCGAAGGCTGGCACAACAACCACCACGCCTACCAGCGCTCGGCCCGCCACGGCCTCCGCTGGTGGGAAATCGACGTGACGTACGCTTGCATCCAAGTGATGGCCGTGCTCGGCTTGGCCCGCAACATCCACGTCGCGCCGAAGCCTCACGCCAAGCCGGGTTCGCGCAAGGCGAGCTGGCGGATCCTCTTCCCGCTGAAGCAACGCACCCGCCGCAGCGGCGTCAGCCAGCCCTGAGTTTGGTTCACAGATGTATGAAATCGGCCGGGGCTCACCCGGCCGATTTTCGTTTGCGCAATTCATCCATTCGGAGCCCCGAGCGCCAGCGACGGGTGCTTCCGAACATCGCTGGCTCGTCGCAATCACCCCCGCGTTCCGTAGGCTTCGAGGGCGAAGCTGACATGTTCGCCCGCCACATGACAAGGCACAGGCAGCGTGGCGCGGTCGCGGTGCGGTCGGTTGTCGATGTGGAATTCGCCGGGCGAGCGCAGGCCGAGACCGTCTTGCGAACGGTAGAAGACGATGGTGCCGGCCCCCTCGGGGAGTAGCACGTGCGCCTGCGGGCCGGGGCCGAGGATCAAGTTCTCGGCCATCAACAAGATGCCGTCGACCGCGACGGGCAAGCGGTGGCCGCTGACGAGTTCCAACCGGGCCGACGGGCTGATCGGCACCGGTTGATGGAAGATGAACTGGCAGGTCGCCCCGAGGGTTACGCGGTCGCCGGTGCGGAGGATCGTCCGTTTGGAATTGCTGCCGTTCACCATCACATCGCGGGCCGATTCCAGTACGTAGCCTTCACCGTCCCGGGAAAGCTCCGCGTGCAACCGGGAGACATCGGCGAACAGGGGCACATCGACGGGGCCGAGCGCAGTCGCTTGGCCGAAGGTCACACGCGGGGCGAGGCAGACGAGGTAGCCGCCGACGCCGTCGATCCAAAGTACGAATCGTTTCGGGATCGTGCTCCCCCTCTCCGCTTCGGAGAGGGGGCCGGGGGGTGAGTTCTCCGGCCGCGCGGTCGGGTAGGCCATGGTCACACTTTCCGCAGTCAGTCCGGGCCACGCGGCGACGACACTGTCGCCCGACTCGGACACCGGCCGGGCCACGAGCGATTCCGGGTGCAGGGCGTCCCACGCTTTCGCCTTCAAGTTGCGGGCATCGCGGTGGTTCGGCGCCACCGCCGACACGGCCTCGGCCCACTGGTGGATCGAACGCCACCGCTTTGCCTCGGCCGCGTCGTAAAGTTGTTCGACCGCTTCGCGGTAGCGCTCGGCCCGACGGGCGAAGTCGGCGTGCGGCGCGTCGAAGGCCGCATGGAGCTCCGGCGGTGTGCGCTCCTTGGCTTTGGAGAGCGTGCCCTGCGCCGCGAGGAAGTCGCCGCGGTCGGCCATCTCGAGCGACAGGAGCCAATCGCGGGCGGTTTCGTCGAGAAGGTCGAACTCCGGGTGGAAGGCGGTGCGCTGTTTCATGCGCGCGAGCGTTTCCACGACCCGCGCCGGCTTGCCGACCCGCAAGTATTCCCGGCAGGCGACCAAACCTTGCTGCGTGAGCAACCGGCGGAATTCGACGAGCTCCGCAAGGCCCGTTTGCAGCGCCTCGGCCGCGAGGAGATCCTTCCACGCCGCTTCGGAGTTGTCATTCCGGCGGGCCTGCTCGGCCCGGATCCAGTAGGTTCGCGCGACGTCGACGTTCATCCGCAGGGCTTGGCCGTGGCCCGCTTGGGCGAAGGGTTCGAGGATCCGGCGGGCGACGTCCGGCTGGCCGTTGCGGAGCGCCGCACGGGCTTGCCAAGCGGCCAAGAAGTAGGAAAGGATCATGGTGCTGATCTATGAATTTGTGAGGCGAGCCGGCCGCGTCAGCGGTCGGAGTTCCTTTCGGGAAACTCCGACCGCTCACGCGGCCGGCTCTCAGCGTTCGTTACAAATTACTCGCCGGCTTTTTCGATCTTGCTCAGCGGCTTGATGATGTCGTCGACCGATTCGTTCGAGGCCGGGGCCGGTTGGCCAACCGGGTCGAGCTTGATCCGTTCCTTCTTGACTTCGAGGTCTTTCCGCATCTTGTCGAGGTTCTGCTTGATGTTGCTCAGGCGGCTGTCGTCCTTCTGGTACTTGTTTTCCATTTGCTGGAGTTTGATGTTCTGGTATTCGACTTCGATGGCGTCGATTTCGCTCTTGAGCGATTGCTTCTGATTGGCGAGTTCGGCGAGTTGCTTCTCGAGGATGTCTTTCGAACGTTCGCGGTGGCTGAGGGTCTTTTCCATCGTGGCGAGCGTATTCTTCTTGCGAACCAGCAGCGACACGTCCGACTTCAGACGATCTTTCGCGTCCGGAATGCTGAGCATTTCGCGGCCGTAGGCGATTTGGCCTTCGGTGGTCTTGAGGTCTTCGCCGAAGGCGAGAACCCGTTTTTCTTCGCCGGTGACTTCGGCCCGGAGCTTGGTGCTTTGCTTGCTGAGGTCTCGGACTTCGACGATTTCCTTGGCGAGGTTGTCCTTGGCTCTGTCGATGTCCTTGTCGAGCTTATCGACTTCTTTGCGGAGTTCTTTGATTTGGTCTTCTTCGGACTTATCGCCCTTGATGGCGCTCTTGGCGTTTTCGTATTCGCGCTTCAGGGTGCCGATAACGCTGGCCCCTTTGACGGCGAAGACGACGCCGGCGACGATGACTGCGACTAAGAGAATCTTCTTCATGAGCTGGATACCTCGGTGGGCCAATCCCGGAGACAATTCCGTCGGATTAAGTAGTTATTCGCGTCCATCGGCACGGGATTTACGATTCTTGGCACGCGGGTGGAAATTTTTTCGGATTTCCCTGATACCATGGCCCCATGAACCTCGCCGCCACCTTGACGGATCTCGGTTTCGACCCGGACGCCCCGGTCGATCTCGCGGAATTGAACCTCTATTTCGCCCTCGGTGTCGACGACGCCGAACTCGATTTGCCCGTGTATTTGTCCAAACTCGACGATCTCGCCGAGGAATTGGCCCCTCGGTTGGAATCGGCGATCTCGCTGGAAGCCAGGACTCTCGAACTCGGGCAGTACCTGTTTGAAGAACTCGGGTTCGCCGGGAATTCCAGCGACTACTACGACGCCCGCAACAGCTTCCTGCACGAAGTGCTCGACCGCCGCCTCGGCATCCCCATTTCGCTGTCGGTGCTGGCCATCGCCGTCGGCGAGCGCTGCGGCTTGACGGTCCAAGGTATCGGCTTGCCGGGGCACTTCATCGCCAAGGTCATCGAAGGCGATGAGGAAGTGCTCTTCGACCCCTTCCACGGCGGCGCGATCCTGACACCCGAAGGTTGCAGCGAACTGGTGAGTACGGTCGTCGGGCAGCCGTTTCTGGCCACCGCGTTGAATCTGCGGGCGACGTCGCCGGGGATCATCGCCTCGCGGATGCTGAACAATTTGAAGGCGGTCTATTTGCAGAGCGCTCAGTATGCGAAGGCCGCGCAGGTCATCGAATGGCTGGTGCCGCTGAACCCCGGCGACGCCAGCCAGCGGCGCGATCTCGGCGTGACGCTCGTCCACGCGAACGAGCCGGGCCGGGCCATCGACCCGCTGACGGACTACTTGAAATCCGCACCCAACGCGGCCGACGCCGATGTGGTCAAGGATTTCCTGCAAGAAGCCCGCCGCCAAGTGGCGAAGTGGAATTGATGGATCGGCTCTACCCGACCAGCGTCGGGTTCAGCAGTTCCTCGGCCACTTGCTGCACCGTCGGCCGGATCGTCTCGTGTGGTTCGTCGGGGCGTTATTCGCCGCAGATGGCGCGACATTTTCGGAATACAGCAATTGGTGAATCGTTGGCCGACTACTTTCATTCCGAAACACTGTCACACTGGCACTACGAACAACTTCAACTTTAAAGGGTCAATATTCTAAGCATTGGCACCTTTACAGTCGCCGACATCGAACGCTGGACGGCCCCTTGGAATGGGCTGCCGTGGAGGATCGTCCCGGAGCGCCTCACGTCCCCCGCACTCAACGTCGCCCTCGACGAAGCCCTGCTCGGTTCGGGGCCGTCTCTGCGCTTCTGGGGTTGGGGTTCGCCGGCCATCGTCTTGGGCCGGTGTCAATCCGTCGCCAACGAAGTCGACCCCGCTGCGGCCGACGAGTTGAGAATGGCCGTCGTCCGCCGGATCACCGGGGGGGGGTCGATGTTTATACAACCGCACGGTGCCATCACTTATTCGTTGATATTGCCGGAAGGGGCATTGGAAGGATTCACACTGCGACAGAGCTACGAGGTCTGCGATGCGTGGGCCGTCATCGCATTGCGCGAACTCGGCATCGACTGTTTTTATCGACCGGTGAACGACATCGCCTGCGCGGCGGGTAAGATCGCCGGGGCGGCCCAAGCCCGCCGGCGCGGAGTCGTGCTCCACCACACGACTTTGGCATATTCTCTCGACAATACCGAGATGCGGCGCGTGCTGCGTATCGGCCGGGAGAAATTGAAAGAGAAGGGGGTCGCCAGCGCCGCGAAGCACGTCGCCCCGCTGAATCTGCAGACGACCTTGAGCCGCGCAACCATTGTCTATGCATTGATGAATGCATTTCGAAATCGATACGGCGGGACGCTGAGCGAATGCAGCGAAGTCGAAATGACTGCGGCCCGGCATTTGGTCGAAACCAAGTACGGAACCGCGGAGTGGACGCACGAATTCGAGTGATGGACAGCTCTTCCCCGGCTCGGTAGAATGCGGATATGGCAACACTATTACCAATCACTGTGGATTTGACGGGTCTTCCCGAACCGACGGTTCGCGCCGTGCAGCGGCTTGTCGATGCCGTCCGGGCGGACGGCGACGCGTTCACAGTCACCGGGGCCGGTATCTGGCCCGTCACTCCGCCGGTCACATACTCGCGCTTGTCCCACGAGGAATTCAGTAAGCTCCTCGACGAGATGGCGGCGATGTCGAGCGGCCAAGCGCTGCCGGTAAACTTTTCCCGAGCCGATATCTACGACGATCACGACTGATGAAAATATTAGCCGGTACCGGCATTCTCTTGCGGCTTTTCGAACCGATGGATGCACGCCATCTCGTGGCGCTTTCGGCAGTACGAGTCCTCGAAAAGCGCGGTTACGAGTTCGTAACCGGATCGCAGAACAGGGCCGAATTCTGGAACGTCTGCACACGCCCAGCCACCGCCCGCGGAGGTTTCGGTTTACCATTTGCAGTTGCGGAACTGCGATTGACTAAAGTCGAGTTGGGCTTCCCGCTACTTCTCGAAGACGAATCTACATACCCGATTTGGCGGCATGTCGTTCTTTCCCTTTCCATCCAAGGTAAGCAAGTCCACGGCGCTCGTCTCGCCGCGCTGATGACCAGCCGGAATATCACCCACATTTTGACTCTCGATCGAGCCGACTTCCTCCGCTACCCCGGCATCACGGTGCTCCATCCCGCCGATGTCGTCGCCGGAGCGCCGTGAAGTCCCTTCTCCCCGTGTCGTCCCCTGTGCCGTAGAACATCTCGACTCGCTCTTCCGTCTCCCGATTGCGGAATTCACCCATGGCCCCCGCCGCGCAGCATTTCCTGCCCCACACCCGCGTGCCGAGCTTGTCGCTCCCCAACAGCGCCGCCGCGAACCGCTACGTGGCCCGCGAGATCGACAAGCTCATCCGCGCCCGCAACGCCGCCGGCAAGCCGACGGTACTGGGCCTCGCCACGGGATCGACCCCCGTCGGCCTGTACCGCGAATTGATCCGCATGCACACCGAAGAGAAACTCGATTTCTCCAAGGTCGTCACCTTCAATTTGGACGAATACCTGCCGCTGCCGAAGGAGGATCCGCACTCCTATTTCCGCTGGATGCACGAGACGTTCTTCAACCACGTGAACATCAAGTGGGAGAACATCCACATCCCCGATGGCACGCTGAAGCCGGATGAAATCGAGGATTTCTGCATCGACTACGAACGCAAGATCCGCGCGGCCGGCGGCATCGACATCCAAATCCTCGGCATCGGGCGCACGGGGCACATCGGCTTCAACGAACCGGGCAGCCCGAAGAACAGCCGGACGCGGATGATCACGCTCGACAGCATCACGCGCCGCGACGCCGCCGCGGGGTTCTTCGGCGAAGAGAACGTGCCGAATCAGGCCATCACGATGGGCGTGGCGAGCATTCTCGACGCCCGCAAGGTCTACCTCATGGCCTTCGGTGAGCACAAGGCCCACGTCGTTTACAAAGCCATCGAGTTCCCACCGACGGAGGCGATCTCGGCCAGCTTCCTCCAAGAACACACGGATGCGCTCTTTCTCCTCGACCCGGCCGCAGCGGCGGAAACGACCGCCATCAAGCGGCCGTGGGAAGTCGGCCCTGTCGAATGGACACCGGAGCGCGTGTGCCAAGCCGTTGTCTGGCTGAGCCTCACCGTGAAGAAGGGCTTGCAGAAGCTCAACGACGACGACTTCCGCGAGCACCACCTGTACGAACTCCTGCGCGAACAAGGCCCGGCCGAGCGCATCGGCGAAGCGGTGTTCCACGATCGACTGGCGACGATTCAACCCTATCCCGCAGGCGGGAAGAGTCCTTCGCCCTTCGTCCCTCGTCATTCGAAAGAGGGGCCATCGCAAGGCGGAGCCCGAATGACGAATGACGAAGGACGAAGGACGGTTCTCGTATTCAGCCCCCACCCCGACGACGACGTGATCTCCATGGGTGGGACGATTATTCGCCTCGTCGAGCAGGGGCACAAAGTCCACGTGGCGTACATGACGAGCGGGAACATCGCCGTGTTCGACCACGACGCCCGCCGGTTCGTCGACTTCGTGGATGAGTTCCTCAGCGCCTTCGGCGATGCTTCCGAGAAATCGAGTGCGGGCACCATCAAGGACCGCGTGAACCAGTTCCTCGATAACAAGAAACCGGGCGAAGCGGACACGCCGGAGCTGTTGCAAGTGAAGGGGCAAATCCGGGCGACCGAGGCCCGCGCCGCCGCGCTCGCCTGCGGAATTCCACCCGAACAACTCGAATTCATGAACCTGCGCTTCTACCGCACCGGCACCATCACGAAAGCGCCGATCCAACCGCAGGATATCGCCGACATCATCGAACTCTTCGGCCGGTTGAAGCCGGATCAGATCTACGTCGCCGGCGAACTGAGTGACCCGCACGGCACGCACCGGCTCTGCGCCGAGGCGATCTTCGAAGCCGTGCGGCAAGTGCGGGCGAAGGATCACCACTTCGACGTCTGGCTCTACAAAGGCGCGTGGGAAGAATGGGAGCCGCACGAAATCGAGATGGCCGTGCCGCTCAGCCCGGACGTGATCGAACGGAAGAAGCAGGCGATATTTAGGCACCAATCGCAGAAGGACAGGGCGATGTTCCCCGGCGGCGCCGACCGCCGCGAGTTCTGGCAGCGCGCCGAGGACCGCAACATCGGCACTGCCAAGACCTACGACCTGTTGGGGTTA
>JBBRUN010000129.1:0-11459 GCA_038247765.1 Gemmatales bacterium
CGCGCCGGGTACGCCTTCGATCCCGCGTGGTTCGTGCCGCATCAAGAGTTCCGCTTCCCGATCCTCGGGGAAGCGACCTACCGCGGTGTGAACATGGAACTGCGGGCCGCGATCGAACCGTGGCCCGTGCTCGGCGAAGAACCGGGCGGCGGCGGGGCCGTGCGCTTCGTCGATTCGTCGTTGGAGCGCGTGCAGATCCGAGTGCGGGGATTGACCGATTCCCGGCATGTCATCTTGTGCAACGGTCGCCGCGTGCCGCTGCATCCGACCGGTATCAACGGAGAGTTCGTCGCCGGGGTGCGCTACCGCGCCTGGCAGCCGCCGTCGTGTTTGCACCCGACGATCCCGTCCCACGCACCGCTGAGGTTCGAACTGCTCGACACGTGGAATCAGCGATCTCTTGGCGGCTGCGTTTACCACGTCGCCCATCCCGGCGGGCGGACTTACGACAGCTTCCCGGTGAACGCGCTCGAAGCCGAGAGCCGGCGGATCAACCGGTTCGTGCCATTCGGGCATTCGTCCGGACCGATTCATTTGCCGGCCGAGGAACCGAACCCGGAGTTCCCATTCACGCTCGACCTCCGCAGGGTCGGCCCGGCGCGGCCATCGCCGTTCCAGTGGGTCCCCGATTTCGCCCGCGCGGAAGCTGTCGCGGTTCACGCCGAGACCTAAGATACCGACGTAGGCGATCCACACCCGTGCAGCGCTCCACCGCTTCCGAGGCGAATCGATCCCCGCATGTCCCCATCCGGTTACGACGAAGTGCACGAAGCCAACGGGGCCACGAGGCCCCATTGGGAGGCGTTCCTCCGCACGATCCCCGATCTCCACGGAGACGAATTCGGCCGGCGTTGGCGCGACGCCCAACACCTTATCCGCGAAAACGGCGTGACGTACAACGTGTACGGCGACCCGAACGGCCTGCTGCGCCCTTGGCAACTCGACCCTCTTCCGGTGATCATTCCGCAGGGCGAAGCCGAGCATTTGGAACGCGGGTTGATCCAACGTGCGACGCTTCTCGAATTGATCCTCGCCGATTTGTACGGCCCGCAGCGTCTGCTGCTCGAAGGTCACCTCCCGCCCGAGTTGATCTTCCCAAATCCCGGATTTCTGCGGCCGTGCCATGGGATCGTGCCGCCGCAGCGGCGCTTCCTGCATCTGTACGCCGCGAACCTCGGCCGCAGTACCGACGGCACATGGCACGTCATCGGGGATCGCACACAAGCTCCCTCCGGGGCCGGTTACGCACTCGAGAATCGCATCGTGGTGTCGCGGACGTTGCCGGAGGCGTTTCAGGCCTGCCGGGTGCAGCGGATCGCGACCTTCTTCCAGACGCTGATTCACACGCTGCGATCCATCGCCCCGCAGAACCGCGACAATCCCCGGATCGTGCTGTTGACGCCGGGGCCGTTCAACGAGACTTATTTCGAGCATTCGTACCTCGCGCGGTACCTCGGTTACACGCTCGCCGAAGGCGGCGACCTGACGGTGCGGGACAACCGCGTCTACCTCAAGGTGCTCGGTGGCCTCCAGCCGGTCGATGTCATCTTCCGCCGGCTCGACGACGACTTCTGCGATCCGTTGGAACTGCGGCCCGATTCGTTCCTCGGCGTGCCGGGATTGGTGCACGCGGTTCGATCGGGGAATGTCGCGGTCGCCAATGCGCTCGGCGCGGGCCTGCTCGAAACCCCCGCGATGATGGCGTACTTGCCCCAGTTGTGCCGGGCGCTGCTCGGCGAAGAATTGAAGTTGGCGTCGGCGCGGACGTGGTGGTGCGGCGAGCCGGCCGGGTTGGAGTACGTGCGGAATCACCTCGACGAACTCGCCATCAAATCGGCGTTCGCATCGGCGCACACGGAGACGCAGTTCCTCGATGAATGCGACGACATCCAGCGAAACGAGCTGATCGCGAAGATGGAACAGAACCCGGCGGCGTTCATCGGCCAAGAGCGATTGCCGCTGTCGAGCCTCCCGGTGCTGAGCGCGAGCGAACCGGCGTTGCGGAAGATGGTTCTGCGGACGTATCTCGCGGCGGACCGCGACAGCTTCAGCATGATGCCCGGCGGCCTGACCCGCGTCGGCAGTACGCCGCATTCGCAGGCCGTGTCGATGCAGCGCGGCGGCGGCAGCAAAGATACCTGGGTACTTTCCACCGGCCCCGTCAGCACCTTCAGCCTGCTGCCCCCCAGTGACCAGCCGCTGCCGTTGACGCGCGCCGGCGGCGACCTCCCGAGCCGCGCCGCGGATAACTTGTACTGGCTCGGCCGCTACGCCGAGCGCGCCGAGAGCACCTGCCGGTTGATCCGCTGCGTCTTCACCCGCCTCATCGAACGGCCCGACGGCAGCGACCTCGGCGACCTCGCGGTTCTTCTGCAAACAGTGCGGTTGGCGGCGACCCTGCCGACGCACCGCTTCCCGGAACCGACCGCGACCCCGGCGGCGGTGCCAATCGACCGCGAACTCTTTCAACTGGTGTTCCAGCGCACGCGCCCCGGCAGCTTGGCGTCGGTCGTGCTGGAGTGGCACCGCGTCGCGGGGACGGTCCGGGATCGGATTTCCGTCGACATGTGGCGGGTCGTCAGCGGGGCTCGCCGCTTCACGCACACTTGGTCCGGCGAACAAACCCCGACGCCCGGCGATGCCCTCGATGTACTCGACCGTACCATCCTCAACCTCGCGGCCTTCGGCGGCTTGGCGACCGAAAGCATGACCCGCGGCGAAGGCTGGCGCTTCCTCGACCTCGGCCGGAAACTCGAACGAGCCGTGTCGCTGTTGACGTTGATCCGCGTGACGCTGACGCGCGTGGTGCCGAACGAGAGCCAGATCCTCGATGCGATCCTCGAAGTCGCGGACGCCCGCATGACCTATCGCCGGCGCTACTTGGCGAACCTCCGCTGCGAAGCGGTGCTCGACCTCGTCCTCTTCGATGAATCGAATCCGCGCTCGCTGGCGTCGCAACTCGTCGATCTGAAGCACAACGTCGAACACCTGCCGCGGAAGGGCGGGCTGGCGGGCCGCAGCCCGGAAGAGCGTCTCGCCCTCGCCGCCGTGACGGCCGTGCAACTCGCCGAGGTGCCGGCGCTTAGCCGCGTCGTCGAGGGGCAACGTCCGGCCCTGCAAAATCTGCTCGATCAGGTCATGAAGATCCTGCCCGAGTTCTCCGATGTGCTGACGCAGCAGTACCTCAGCCATTTGCAAACGTCGCGTCACTTGGCCCCTTCCCCGCTGCCGCCGGTGTCGCCTTGATCGGCTACCTCATCACGCACGTCACCACCTACACCTACACCGAGCCGGTGTCGCTCTGCCAGAACGTGGCCCGGCTGATCCCGCGCGACTGCATCACGCAATCCTGCGAGCGCTCGTCGCTGGCTATCATCCCCGAGCCGGCGGTGATCGATCAAACCATCGATGTGTTCGGTAACCCCGTGACTTACTTTTCCATCCAAGAACCGCACCGGGCCTTGCGAATCGAAGCGACGCACGAAGTGACGCTCACGGATCGCAACAATCCCGACGCCGCACGCACCGCGCCGTGGGAAAGCGTCCTCGATCAAGTCCGCCGGTATCGGGGCGAGCCGTGGTTGCTCGCGGCGCAGTTCCTGTTCAACTCGCGGTACGTGCTCGCCGCCCCCGAATATGCCGAGTATGCGCGGTCGTCGTTCCCGGCGGGCCGGCCGATCCTCGAAGCGGCCTTCGACCTCACGCGGCGCATCTTCGGCGACTTCGCCTACGATCCCCGCGCCACGACCGTGGCGACACCCACGCGAGATGTCTTTCGCACCCGCCGGGGCGTCTGCCAAGATTTTGCTCACTTCCAACTGAGTTGCCTGCGCTCGCTCGGCATTCCGGCGCGCTACGTCAGCGGCTACCTCTCGACGAGACCGGCCCCCGGCCAAGCGCGGCTCACCGGGGCCGATGCTTCACACGCTTGGGTCTCGGTCTTCTGCGGCGACGACGGTTGGATCGATCTCGACCCGACGAACAACCAGTACCCCGGCGACCGGCACATCGTGCTCGCTTGGGGCCGCGATTACGACGATGTCAGCCCCGTCAAGGGCGTCATCCTCGGCGGCGGCCAGCACAAAATCGCCGTGTCGGTCGATGCCCGTGCGGTCGGGGACGACAGCGCGAACTAGATCCGCGGCTCCGCTTCCTATAATGTCCGATCATTCGCGAGCCGCGACCCCGGAGAGTGCCATGCAGGATCGAATCGCCTATCAGGGGATCACCTTCGACGACATCCTGCTCGAACCGAATTACAGCGACGTGGTGCCGCGCGATGTCGATGTGCGAACGCAACTGACGCGAAACATCCGGTTGAACATCCCAATTTTGTCTTCGCCGATGGACACCGTCACCGAGAGCGAACTGGCGATCGCGCTGGCCCAAGAGGGCGGCATCGGCATCATTCACAAGAACTTGGCGATCCCGACGCAAACGCGCGAAGTCGACAAAGTGAAGCGCTCCGAGAACGGCGTCATCACCGATCCGATCACGCTGGCGCCGGGCGAAACCGTCCGCACGGCTCGGCAAATCATGCAGACGCACCACATCAGCGGCGTGCCGATCACCGTCGGCGACGACCGCAGACTCGTCGGTATCCTCACCCGTCGCGATTTGAAATTCCTTCAAAATAACGACCAGCTCATCTCGGAGGTAATGACGAAAGACAACCTCGTCACGGCGCCGGAACAGACGACGCTGCAAGAGGCGGAACGGACGCTTAACGAAAATAAAGTGGAGAAACTGCTCCTGGTGGACGATTTATACCGTCTGAAGGGGTTGATCACGATCAAAGACATCGAGAAGAACGAGAACTTCCCGATTGCTTGCAAAGACCCTCGCGGCCGACTGCGGGTCGGGGCCGCTATCGGCGTCCTCGATTACGAACGAGCCGATTCGCTGATCCGCGCCGGCGTCGATCTGCTCGTCGTCGATTCGGCCCACGGGCACAGCCGGAACGTGACCGACACCGTGCGGGAATTGAAGAAGCGCTACGGCGTCGATGTCATCGCGGGGAACGTGGCCACCGAAGAGGGTGCCCGGGCCTTGGCCGAAGCGGGTGCCGACGCGGTGAAAGTCGGCATCGGGCCGGGGAGCATTTGCACGACGCGGATCGTCTCCGGCGTCGGCGTGCCCCAGATGTCGGCGATCGCCAACGCCCTGCGGGGCTTGAAGGGGACTGGAGTCCCCGCAATCGCCGACGGCGGCATCCGGTATTCGGGGGACATCACGAAGGCGCTCGCTGTGGGGGCGCACTCGGTCATGGTCGGCGGCTTGTTCGCCGGCCTCGCCGAAAGCCCCGGTCAGATGATCTTGTTCCGCGGGCGGAGCTTCAAATCGTACCGGGGCATGGGGTCGCTGAGCGCCATGCAAGCCGGTTCGGCCGACCGGTACCAGCAGAGCGGGGCCGAGGGGAAACATTCCGCCAGCAAACTCGTGCCCGAAGGGGTCGAGGGGCGGGTGCCATACAAAGGCCCGCTGGCCCCGTACGTGTTCCAACTCGTCGGCGGTTTACGTTCGGGCATGGGTTACGTCGGTGCCAAGACGCTCGAAGAGTTGCGAACGAAGGCGCGGTTCATCCAAGTAACTTCGGCCTCGGTTCAGGAGAGTCATCCCCATGACATCGCGATCACACAAGAGTCGCCCAACTACAGCGTGGCGAACTATACGACGGGCGATGGCGACTAGCCTCGCGTTGCTGGCGGGCGCCGGCTGGGCTTCTGCCCAAGCGCCTCAGTGGGAAAACAACGGCCCCGCGAAAACGCATTGGGCCCCCTTCCCCATCAAAGCCGAGCCGAAAGCGATGCCGGCGATTCCGCCGGTGACGGAACCGCCGGTGAGGGAACCGGTGAACCCCATCGGCACCCGCGTCGTGCTGTTCCAAAAGCCGGCCGAACTCCCGCAAGACAAGACTCCGAGCGAGATGAAGGCGGAACCGAAGCCGGCCACTTCGTCCGAGCCGTTGACCAGCAAAGTGTTCAGCATGGACGGTGACGAAGCGAGCCACAGCGGGCTACTGGCGCCGGACGACAAAGAATCCGTCGAGAAGCGCAAGAAAAACATGGCCACGGTCAACCCCGCCCTCACGCGGATGGCGACTACGCCCCCGATGCGGGCATTGCTGGAACCGGGTTACGTCGTCCACCGCAAACTCTACTTCGAAGATAAAAACGCCGAGCGCTACGGTTGGAACCTCGGCGCGGCCCAGCCGTTCGTCTCGGCCGGCTACTTCTTCAAAGACGTCCTGCTTTGGCCGAGCAACCTCGGTTCGAACCTGCGCGAGAAGTACTCCACCAACGCCGGCAAGTACCTGCCCGGTAGCCCGGTGCCGTATTATCTCTACCCGCCGGAGATTACTTTGGTCGGCGGTTCGCTGGGCGCGGCTGCGATCATCGGAACGATTTTCTTGTTGCCATAACCGCATCCGCTCGAACCCGACCAATCGCGGTCGGGTTCGTCTACCGACAGTACATTGACACCATGGATCGCCCTCCTGCTTGGATCGAGCCGCGCGCGGCTTACTTGCACATCCCCTTCTGCGGTCACCACTGCGGCTATTGCGATTTCGCCGTGAGCGTCGGTCAGGAACACCTGATGCCGGCATACGCCAATTCGCTCATCGCCGAGATGGCCCGGCTCGGTGCCCCGCGACCGGTCGATACCATCTTCATCGGCGGCGGAACGCCGACGCACCTTCCGCAACGGGAATTCGAACGGGTACTGACAGGCGTCTGTCACTGGTTGCCGCTGAACGCCGGCGGCGAGTTCAGCATCGAGTCGAACCCGGAAAGCTTGTCCGCCGAGAAATGCCGCGCGATGGCCGATGCCGGCGTCACCCGCGTCAGCGTCGGCGTGCAATCGTTTCAACCGCGGTTGCTGAAAGCGCTCGACCGCATGCACCGCTACGAGCAGATCCCACAGGCGCTCGACGCGGTGCGGAATGCGGGGCTGCAACTATCCCTCGACTTGATTTTCGGCGCTCCGGGTGCAACCCTCGCCGAGTGGGAACTCGACTTGGACGAGGCCCTTTCGCATGGATCGAACCACATTTCGACTTACGGCCTCACGTACGAAAAAGGTACGCCGCTTTGGAAAGACCGCGAACGCGGTCGCTTGATGCCGGTGACCGAGGATGACGAATTGGCGATGTATGAGTTCGCCATCGACCGTTTCGCGGACGCCGGGTTCGAACACTACGAGATTTCCAACTTCGCGAAACCGGGGCACCGCTGTCGGCACAACGAACACTACTGGGCCAACCACGCCTATTACGGTTTCGGCGTCGGTGCGGCGCGATACGTGAACCAGTGCCGGGAGTTGAATGTCCGCAATACCGCAGATTACATCCGCAAGATCGAAGCCGGGGAATCGGTGACGTTTCAGTCGGAGACGCTGGCGCCGGTGGATCGGGCCTACGAAACGATGGCCCTGCAATTGCGGCGGACGGAGGGGATCCGGTTCGATTCTTTCGAGATTCAAACCGGGTTCGCGTTGGAGTCGATCGTGCGGGATCGACTCCCGGCCTTGCTGGAACAAGGACTCTTGCAACGGACTGACAACTCGCTGTCACTGACGCGGGCGGGGCGGCGGCTCGCCGATGCCATCGTCGAAGATTTGCTGAAAGCGAAAGCTACGCCCGCATCAAGACGGCCCCTTCCCCGCCGCGCAGACTGAGGCTCGTGATCACCGGCCCGCGCGTGCCGTCCACATTTAGCCGGCGGTAGTTGCCGGCGAGTTGGTGGACGGTCGCCGTGGCGTCGGCCGTCGTGCCGGTGCCGACGCCGAGGGTGTACGACAGCGGCTTGAACAGCGTGATTGCGTTTTGGTAATCGCGCCGCAGCACTTGATACCTCAGTCGGGTGTTCTGCGGATCGTTCCCCGTCGCCCACGTCGTCATACTCCCCATCGGACGGCCGACATCGACCGCCGCGGCCGGCACCCAGACTTCGCTCCACGGCGCAGCCGGGGATTGACCACCGTTGAACATCAGGAAGGTTTTGTCCGGGTCGGCCAGCAGGTAGTAGTAGGCGAGCGACCCGATCTGCGAGCGCGGATCGTTCGTCGGCAGATGGCCCGAATGCGTATCGACGATCACGTACGGCGATGGATTGTCGGCGTTCAGCCGCCGCGCGATCAGCCCGGCGATGTGCTGGACCTGCGACCAATTGCTGCTGTTCGGGCGGATGGCGAACTCTTCGAATGCGGCCGTAGAGGCCTTGGCCACGGGGTCGCCCTCGGCGATGGAACCGGCCGTGTTGGACACCGTCCACTTCGGCGCGATGGCCCGCGTGAGCGAGGCCACCAGCGCAGAGTAGTCTTGTGTGAACGCCGTCACCGACTCTTGGACCGGCGTCCCGGCGAAGGGGAGTTTGCCGTGCGAGTTATCGAGAAATAATCCATCGGCCAACGGATTCTGCGTCAACACGCGGCGGTGGTAGTCGATGTTCCATGCCTTGATAGCGTCGGGCGCCGGGTTCACCGCGAACCGCATTTGGCCGTAGAACGGGTAGAAAATCCTGGATTCGTACTCGAAACGCGCATCGAACCCGGCCCGGCGGTTGCGGTACTCGGCGTCGCTGAGGTAGCCGTCGCCGCTGGTGTCGGCGCTGGAATCGAAGGCGGGGATCGTGCCGGCGAGCTGCCCGTCGGCGCGGAAAGCACCCCCGGCATAGTCGCGACCGAGAATCGTCTTGGCAACCGGCGCTTGCGCGGCCGTGCCGGTGACGGTGCGAATCCGCAGTTGATGCAACCGCTGCGTTCCACCCGCGACTTTCGACGAAGCCCAATCGGCCGGCGGGTCGAAAGTGATCGCACCGCTCGTGCGCAGTCCGCCGGTACCGTCGTTTAAGACCGTCAGCGTCTTCCACGCGGCGGGGCTACCGTCGGCATTCACGGCCGAGACGTATTCGATGACACTCGTCCAACCCGACGCGGCGGCGCGGGCGATGTCGAAATTCAACTCGCGGAAGCGCTCGGGGTAGCCTAGGACGATGGCCGTACCCGCGCCGGTGAAGGTCACGCCGGGATTGCGCGAGCCGCGCGCTTCCGATGTGAGATTGACGGGCGTTCCGGTACCGTCGACATTCACCCGTTGGGCGTTCCAGAGCTGGTACACCGGTTGCGAGGTTTGCGTATTGCCGACGAACGCCGTCGCTTGTGTGACGTGGTAAAAGGCTTGCTCGCGCGGGATGCGGTTGGCGTCCGCATAGGCGTTCCAATCGGTGAGGAGTTCGCCGTAGACGTTCGACAGATTCGTGTAAATAACTTTGGTCGTGTCGGGCGTCGCGGTCTCGAAGGCTTGCAGATACCGGGGATTCGGGATGATGAGGTCGAGGCTATTCCGCGCCAAGTTCGTCTCGAAGGTGCCGGCCGGGTTGCCCGAGTACGCCAGTTGCGCGAGCCGGATGTGGGAGTATTTGCGGACGCCCTCCGCGCGCGGCACCGAGCCGATTTCGGCTGGACGCACGACGACCGGAGGCTGGCTCGGGGTCGCGGGCAAGTCGATCGACGATGCGGCGCGAATCGAGAAATCGTCGAACCAGACGGCCCCCGCTGCGGCGCGGCCCCGTTCGACGCCGACTTGGCCCGCGCCGGCGATGCGCGTATCGGTCACGGTCATCGCGGCGACGGCGGTACTGCTCCACGTGCCGTCGGCCTTCAACCATTGGTTCGTATCGGCCCGCACGACCGCCGCTTTCAGTTGGCTCCCCTCGGCGACGAGAGTCAAGCGGATCCAAGCGCTGCTGACGTACGCCGTGGAGCGGATCGAGCCGAGTACCGTTTCCGTGCCATTGACGATGCTCTTCAGTTGGATGTTCAACCCGCGCGTCAGCGTCAGCGAATAGTACGTCGGAGTCGCCGTGTCGAGTTGACTGCCGCGGACGAACACACCCGACGGAATCAGGTTGTCGGCGTACACGGCCACCGTCGCGGCGGTGTCGGCCGCGAACGCGTTGGCCAGCCACGCTCGGCTCTGCGTGTTGCTCTGCCCGCTGGAATTGAGGGCTTGTACAGGAGATAGTGTGCGGGCGGTGCCCACGGCGAACGCCGTCGGCTGGTTGTTGCTGTAGGTCCGCCAGTTCGACGGTAGGTTTCCGGCCGGCAGGGTATCGAACGTTTCGTTGACGCCGGGCGGAGCGAGCAGGGCGAAGTCGTCGACGAAGGACATGCCCGCGCCGCCGGCGCGGCGGCCGATGCCGATGGAACCGTCGCCCGACGCGATCGACGTCTTCACGCGGATCGCTTCGACTTCGAGCGTTTGCCAGTTGCCGTCGGCCCGGAGGTAGGCGCCGGTGTCGAGGCGCTGGACCGTGACGCCGGCGTATTCGCCGACGGGTTTCAGCGAGATCCGCAGCCACTGGCCTGTCAGCGAGACTTTCGATTCGACGCGGCCGAGCGACTTAGCGATGCCGCTGCTGACTTCGATCAGTTCGACCGAACGCGATCCGCTGAACTCGGCGGCGACGTAACTCGGCGCCGCCGTATCGAGGTTCGTACCCCGCGCGAGGACATCCATTCGCACGGATGTGCCGGCCCGTGTCGAGAAGGCGGCGCCGGTGTCGCCGGACACCGTGGTCGAATGCCAGATCCGCGACGAAATGGTGGTGGAACCGAGCGAAGCCAATGAGTTGGCACCGGATACCGACGCGAGTTTCGACGTGATGTACTGCTGCTGGCCGTCGTTGCTCCACGTCGTCCACTCGGCCGGCAGCGCGGGAGTCGTCAGACCGTCGAAGGACTCGCCCACAAACGCGCTCGGGTTTTCCCTCGCTTCCAAACGCTCCAATGTTCCACGCAATGCCGGGGGGGTAAGTCTCATGGTGCGGATCCATCCTTTGGTGCGAATCGTGCGGGTCGTGTGTTGGACAAGGGACGAGGGGGCTAGCGCCGATCCCGCATCCGCTGCAAGTCTGGGTGGCCCGGAGCGTACTGGGTCGCCGGGCCACACTTGGCAGACTTTCGACGCGTCGCGCACTCTTGCGCCAAGAAATGATCCCTCTACCGCCCACCCGAATGGATGGTTCGACCGCACGCCACCAATGACCGATAACATTGCCCCAGCCCGATGATTCTCGCGGATTCGCTGCAATCGCTTTTCGCCGTACAACAGACGAATCGGCCTCGAAGGGAGATGGGCGATGTCGGATGCGCCGAAGAATCCGAAGCCGTGGATCGCGTTCGCCTTCGGGGTCGCTCTGTTGGGGATCTGTTGGGGCATCGCCGAAGCGCGGCTCGATCCGAAACCGAATCTGCGCCATCCCGCCATCATCGACACGGCCTACTTCGCCTTCGCGCTCTGGGCCGGGGCTGTGCTCATGCAGTTGCAAGCGAGCCGGGCCGAATGGCATTCCCGAGCGAGCGCCTTCCGCGTAGCCCGCGCGGCGTGGGTCGGCGGCCTGGCGGTCTTTCTCGTCCACCTCGGCTTGGCGTTTCACCTCGCCCATGGATGGAGCCAC
>JBBRUN010000130.1:0-11449 GCA_038247765.1 Gemmatales bacterium
CGCCAAGTCGCCGCAGGAGTTCGTGGCGTCGCTCAAGAGGCCGCGGAAGGTGATGATGCTCGTGAAGGCCGGCGACGCCGTCGATGCGACCATCGCCACCGTCGTGCCGTTCCTCGAAGCCGGCGACATCCTCATCGACGGTGGCAACACCCACTTCCCGGACACGAATCGCCGCATGGCCGAGGCGAATGCCAAGGGACTTCTGTACATCGGCACGGGTGTCAGCGGCGGCGAAGAAGGAGCGTTGAAAGGCCCGAGCATTATGCCGGGCGGCGACGAGAAAGCCTGGCCGGCGGTGAAGGAGATCTTCCAGAGTATCGCGGCGAAGGTCGATGGCGACGTGCCGTGCTGCGACTGGGTCGGCCCGCAGGGAGCCGGGCACTTCGTGAAGATGGTCCACAACGGCATCGAATACGGCGACATGCAATTGATTTGCGAAGGCTACCACCTCATGGGAAGCCTGCTCGGGCTGAAACCGAAGGAGATGTCGGACGTCTTCGCCAAGTGGAACAAGGGCGTGCTCGATAGCTACCTCGTCGAGATCACCACGGAAATCTTGGCCTACGTCGATCCGCTGACCGGTGAACCGCTGGTCGATGCGATCCTCGACACCGCAGGGCAGAAGGGTACCGGCAAGTGGACGGTCGATTCCGCCACCGAGCACGGTATCCCGCTGACGCTGATTTCCGAGGCCGTGTTCAGCCGGTGTTTGAGCGCCCAGAAAGATAAACGCGTCGCGGCCAGCAAGATCTTGACGGGGCCGCTGCCGCATGTGGCCAGCGACAAGCAGGCGTTCATCGACGACTTGGAGATGGCCCTCTACGCCAGCAAGCTTGTGAGCTACGCCCAAGGTTACGACCTCATGGGCGCTCAAGCCAAAGCGAGCGGGTGGACGCTCAACAACGGCGGCATCGCCCTCATGTGGCGCGGCGGCTGCATCATCCGCAGCGCCTTCCTCGGCAAGATCAAGGAAGCGTTCGACCGCAACCCGACGCTGGCGAACTTGCTCGTCGATACTTTTTTCGCCGCCGAGATCGCCAAGGCCCAAGAGGGCTGGCGCCGGGTGATCGCCGCCGCGGTGACCAACGGCATCCCGACGCCGGCGATGAGCGCAGCTCTCGCCTACTTCGACGGCTACCGTAGCGCCCGCCTCCCTGCGAACCTGCTGCAAGCGCAGCGCGATTACTTCGGCGCCCACACCTACGAGCGGCTCGACAAACCCCGCGGCGAGTTCTTCCACACGAACTGGACCGGCCGCGGCGGCACGACGGCGAGCAGCACGTACAACGCGTGATGGAGAACGGAGCGGGGTCCGGACGAAATGCGATTCGTCTGGAATAGCCACAGAGAACACAGAGTTCACAGAGAAGTGGCCCCTTTGGGATTTACCCTCTGCGCTCTCTGTGGCTAAAAAATCCGAACACACTTCGTCGAGTCCCCACGTTCAATCCTCACTGCGCCGCCGACGCGGCGTTCATTCTCACCGCGATCGCTTCGGTGATGTCCAACTCCGGCGCCAAGTGAATCGGGTTCGCGGCCGCCGGGCGGAAGTAGAGGTTCAATTCGATCAACGGCTTCTGGCCGTTCTTGAACATCTGATCCGGATGGATCGGACAGCCGAAGACGACGTCGAGCCCGCGTTCCTTCAGCTCGGCTTTCAACGCTTTCTCGAACGACGCGTGCAGATCGCTCAGGAGTTTCAGGCATTCGTCGTCGATGATGGCCATCCCTTTTCGCTGGGCGTCTTCCTGCTGGCGAGTCGCTTCGAGCAACTCCCCATTCAGCTTGGCTTTCTCGGTAGGGTCGACCGCCGCTTCGAATTTCATTTTCAGTTGGTTCAGCGCCGCGCCCGACACGGACAGCTTTTGCCCGAGGGCCATCCGCTTCTCGTTCATGGCTTTCGTATCGCGCTGCCACTCGTTCGATTTCAATGTCAACTCGGAGCAAGAAACGAAGCCCATTTTCAGTGGCTTGGTCTCAGACTTGTTCGCGGCTTGAAGGTCCGGCTCGCCGAGCCGCAGCCCCAACCCGATGGCGATGCCGGCGACCAGCAAACCGACCGTCGCCGCGCCTAGAAAAAATACCCGCATGATCGTCCGGCCCTCCTTGGCAATGTCATGTGGAGGGACTGTAACACGGGGTACGGCTGCGATGGAAGACCAACCGCACCGCCGTAAAGAGGATTTGGCTGCACACGGTCACAGGAGCGCGCGTCCCTTGATCATCAGCCGGATCATTTGTCCGGTCTTCTTGTCGCGCAAGACGACGGCGCTATCACCGGACAATTCGCCGGTGGTCGCTCCCGGGGCTATTTTTACGTTCAGGATCCAAAAGCGTCGCCCGTCGTCGTTCTTAGGGGTATCGAGCGAAACTTGCAACACTTTCGGTTCCGTCTTGTCCGAGACGACTTCGAGTTCCAGATCGAGGCGGTCGCTGCGCAGGGAAAAGCCCTTGCCGGTGCCCTCGCGGGATCGAAATGTGCCGAGGTCGAGCGAACCGCCGTTGGCGAGCGCGACCAAGCCCGTGACGTTGGCTTTCACGTTGATGCGCTGATTCTCGGAATCGCTTCCGCCGGCGGAAGCGAAGACGGTGAATCCTTTGTCCAACGGGCCGATGTCGAGTTCCGCTTGGCCCCCTTTCTTAGGGTCCGGATTTTTGCGGTGCAGTGTGACCGAGAACCGATAGCCTGCGCTGACCCGCGCCGCTGAATTGGGGCGGGACAGTTTGGCGACGAGCATCGCCAGTTCGACATCGGTCAGGGGAATCGGTTTTGAAAATTCCAAAAATGGATCCCGATCCGCCAAGCAGGTCGGCGGGGAAAAGTCTTTTTGCGGGATCGTGGCCGAGACGTAGATGATCTCTTCGATCTTGCTCGGGGTGTTCTCGCCCATCTCTTGGAAGTCGATACTGCCCGGCCGCACTTCAAACTTGGGCACGCCGACGAACATCATCCGGAAGACGGCCGTCATCGGTGTCTTTTGGCCTTCGGTCCGGAAGCCGAGGGTCGCCCCCAATTCTTTTTGGCCCAGTTGGCGCACTTTGAAGTTCAATTGCACGGCGACCCACGTCGGCGCGGCTTCCGACCCGGCCGGTATCGATTGGGTCTTACCGGGTTGATCGAAGTCGAGGAGTTTCCAATCGGCAACCGGGTACGTCTTCAAGCGGTGTTCGAGCTCGGCCGGCTCCCGCGTGAGAGAGCCCGCCCCGCCCAGCAACGCCAAGGATAGTTCCGCAGCCCCAGGCAGCGCCGGACGCGCCGGAAAGACCGCCAAGCGGACGTTGGTGCAGGCGCTGCAGCTCCGGCTGATCGCTGCCACGTCCACCGGCACCGAGTTGACGTTTTGAATCCAGTACGTCGCGGCGTGCTCTTGATCGTTGACTTCGAAATAGCCGGGGAACTCGCGCAGGGTCTTGTTCTCGCTGTCCGGGTTGTAAAAGATCTGCGTGGTTGAATAGCGCACCGCCTCGCCCATTTCTTCGGCCGGGCCACCGTCCGCCGGAGCCACGACGGCCGGTTTCACTTGTTCTTCGGTCTGGGTGTAGTTCGAGATCACGGTGATGCCGAAGACACCGAAAACGACGAGCGCCAACGCCAGCAGGATCTTCAAATTCGTATTCATGGATCGATCCTGACGGGCGGGGAGCATTCGTAACAGTTCTACGTTCCCCGATAGTGGGGCGTTCGTCGGCTCACTTATCCTTCGCCAACGGCTTGCCGGCGTTGTCGATCGGCCCGACCGCGATGATGGTGAGCTTCTTCGGATTCAGATGCTTTTTCGCCACGGCTTGCACGTCGTCCACGGTCACGGCCGCGACCTTCTTGCGATAGGTGTCCAAGAAGTCGAAACCGAGTTTGTAACGCTCGGCCGCCATGAGTTGCGAAGCCACGCCTTCGTTCGTGGTGAACCGGAACGGCAGGCTCCCGAGCAAATACTTCTTGGCGTCGTCGACTTCGAGTTCGGTCGCTTTCTCGTCGCGGATGCGATTCACTTCTTTCAAGAACCCTTCGCGAACCCAAGTGAACTTGTCGGGGAACGTGCCGATGTAGCCGACGAACTGCCCCGGTTGATCTCCGGCGGTATTTCCGATGGTGGCGTTGACGGTGTAGGCCAAGCCTTGGCGATCCCGCAGACTCGCCGAGAGGCGGTCGGTGAATCCGGGGCCGGTGCCGAGGACGTTGTCCATCACGAGGAGGGCGTAGTAGTCCGGATCGTCCCGCGTGACACCGATATGGCCGATGTACACGTGCGTCTGCGAGGCGAGCGGATCGGAGAAAATCGTTTCGCCCGGTGCCCCGGCTTTCGGAATCTCGGGGAGTTTCAACGCCTCGGCTTTCACCGGCTTCCAATCGGCGGTCATCGCCTCGACCGATTTCGCCATTTCGGCGGAATCGAAATCGCCGACGATGACCAGCGTCGTGCGGTTCGGAGCGTAATGGGCCGCGTGGAAATCCTTGAGGTCTTGGCTGCGGAGTTTCTCGACGATGCCGCGTTCGCCGTACGACGACCGCCCGTACGGGTGATCGCCGTAAATGGCTTTGTCGAGCATGCGCTTCGAACGATTCTGCGGCTGCGTCTCGACATCGGCGATGACGGACAGCAGTTGATCCCGTTTGCGTTCGACGCTGTCGCGCGGGAATGACGGCCGCGACAGGCACTCTAAGAAGATGCCCAGGCCGACGCGGATGTCGGGCGCGAGCACCTTCAGCGTGCCGCCGCCGGAGCCGAGGGACAAGCTGCCGCCGGTGTCTTCGATGATGCTCGAAATTTGCTCGTGGGTGTGGTCGGCCGTGCCTTCGACGAGCATGTCGCCGACGAGCGCGGCAATCCCGGATTGGCCGCGAGCTTCCCGCAGCCGGATCTCGGCGACGTGGGCTTCGACCGCGATGATCGGCAAGCGATGATTCTCGAGCATTAATAGCACGAGGCCATTCTTCAACACGACGCGCTTGATATCTTTGGGGGAGAACGCATCGGCGCCGGCCGGGGCCGGATCCTTGGCCTGCGACCGCGCGGGGAATTTCTTCAGTTTGTCGTCTTTCTTGGGGACGACCGCCGGTTGCGGATCGTCTTCGGGCACCGACCAGACAACGACGGCCTGCGCCGGATTCAAGAGCTTCTTCGCCGTGGCTCGGATGTCTTCGGGCGTCACGGCCATGAGTTTGTCGAGGTACGACTTCAGGTAGTCGAGGCTGTCGTTGGTCACGGTTTTGGCGACGATGTCGGCGAGACTGTGGACGCTCTCGCGGCCGAAGATGAACGAGGCGAGCAACTGGCGCCGGACCCGCTTCAGTTCGATATCGGTGATGGGCTTCTCGGCGATCTTGGCGAGCTCCTCGAATACGATCTTCTCGGCTTTCAGGCGGTCCTTGCCTTTGAGCATCTCCAATTGCACGGCGAACCAGCCCGGGTAACGGCCGGCGTTATTGCTGCTGCCGACGTCGTTGGCGAGGAGCTCGGCTTCGACCAAACGCTTGTGCAACCGCGAGGTTTTCCCGCCGCTGAGCACCGTGGACAGCACGTCGAAAATGTAGTCTTCCGCTTCGCCGATCTTGACGCTGTTGAAGCCGATCATGCAGCGGGCCACATCGAACTTGCCGGTGAATTCCTTCCGCACTTGTTTGTCGCGGGCGCTCGGTTTCGGCGTCGGCTTGCGGTCGGGCAGATCGGACTTCGGAATCTTTCCGAACAACTTCGTGACGAGTTCCATCGCATCTTTCGGGTCGAAGCCACCGGCGATCACGAGCGATGCGTTGTTCGGGTGATACCACTTGTTGTAATGCCGGAGGATGATCTCCGCGGTGGCGGTGCCGACGTGCTTCTCTTCGCCGATGACGGGGTGCGAATACGGCGCGTCCTCGGGGTAGAGCAACGGCAGAATCGCCTTGTATTCCAGATCCCAAGGCTGATCTTCGCCGCCTTTCAGCTCCGCGATCACGGCCCCTTTTTCCTGTTGGAATTCGTGCTTGTCGTCGATCTTCGTTTGCCGCATGCGGTCGGCTTCGACTTCCAAACCTTGCTTCCAGCGGTCGGCCGCGAAGTCGAAATGGTAGACCGTCATATCTTCGCTGGTGTAAGCGTTGTTGCGCCCACCGTTGCGTTGGGTCATGCGGTCGATGTCGCCCGGCTTCAATTTGTCGGTCCCCTTGAACAGCAAGTGTTCGAGGTAGTGCGACAATCCGGTTTGGTCTTTATCTTCATCGCAGGAGCCGACCTTGTAGGCGACCATGGTCGTGACGACGGGGGCACCCTTCACCGGCAACAAGTAAACCTTCAACCCATTCGGCAGCGTCTCGACTTGCACGTCTTGGAATTGGGCCTTGGCCGTGGCGAGCAGACCGAGGATCGGATCGGCCGGCGCTTCGGCCCAGGCGGGCGCGGCGAGCAACCCGGCGATGGCCAAGCAGATTCCGAAGCGGGCGAGCATCGTCATGTCGGATTCCCAAAACCGGGTATTCGGTATCAAAATAGTGTAGCCGGGCGCACTGCGGAAGGGAATGAGCCGGGCCGGCCGCGATCAATCCGCCCCGAGTGTCATCGGCCAAGAC
Organism: Gemmatales bacterium; assembly: GCA_038247765.1. Taxonomy (GTDB): domain Bacteria; phylum Planctomycetota; class Planctomycetia; order Gemmatales; family Gemmataceae; genus JALHQU01. Next base: position 6,548 of record JBBRUN010000130.1, read on the forward strand.
AAGGTGAATCGGGTCCCCATGCCGACTTCGCTCGACGCGGTGACATCGCCCCCGTGTTCGCGCAGCGACTTGCGGCTGACCGGCAAACCCAGCCCCGTCCCTTTGGCGCCTTTCGTACTGACGAACGGCCGGAAGATCCCGGCGAGTTTGTCCGGAGCAATACCGGAGCCGTTGTCAGTAACGATAATTTCGACCATCCCCCCGGCCGATCGCAGCGTCACATCGACACGCGGCCTCGGCCGGCCTTCCACCGCTTCGACGGCGTTGCTCACGATGTTCAACAACGCGTGGTGAATTCCGTCCGGATCGCACGGCACGGCAGGCAAACCCACCGTCGGAGTGAAAATCAACTCGACGCCGAGTTCCCCGGCACGACCGCGAACGACATCGAGCACTTCGTGAATGAGGCCGTTGATGTCGGTCGATTCCAGCAGCGGCTCGCGCTCCTTGGAGAAGCTCAGCATGTCGAGGATGAGGTCGTCGATCTTCGCCTGATTCTTTTCGACGAGCCGCCAGCCTTTAGTCAGCAGTTCGCGGTCGAGATCCGGCAGGGCCATGCGGACCATGTCCGATCCGAAGCGGACGCCCTGCATGATGTTCTTGATGTGGTGGGACAACGCCGCGATGGTCTGCCCGATGGCGGCGAGTCGCTCGGCTTGGAGCAGTGCCTCATGCGCCTGATTTTCCTCGATGGCGAGCGCCGCTTGGTGGGCCACGGCGATCGCCAACCGCAGGTGGTCTTCGGTGAATTTCACCGGTTCCCCGGCGACGCCGGATCCCTTGGCGACGGAGGCGCGGGTATCGAGGAACAGCACGCCGACGGTATCGTGCCGGCCGCGCAGCGGCACGCAGAGCACTTCGCGGATCTGGTGCCGCGCGATGCTCTCGCCGCCGCGGAAGCGCTCGTCCTCGGCCGCATCGGTGACGAGCACACCTTCTTTTGAATTCAACACGTGATCCATTACTGTGCGCGATACGACGATCTCGCTGGCCATGCGCCCGGCGCGGGAGCGCACCGCCATCGGCATCAGCTCCCCGCCTTCGGGCGGTCGCACCATCGCGCAGCCGTGGTCGGCGTCGGTGGCCTTCACGACGAGTTCGACGATGCGCCCGAGGAGTTCGTCGACATCGAGGATGTCGCTGATGGCGTGCGACGCTTCGTACAGCACCGCGAGGTTGGCGAGCCGACTGCGGAGCCAGTCTGTCTCGGCCAGATCGGGCCGACGCAGTATCTGGCTGCCCACTTCCGCGGGGAGAGACTTTAAAATTGCCGAGGCGTACTCGGCCTGCGAGCGGACGACGATCTTCGTGCGATCCGCTTCGAGGGACGATCCGCTCGGGGCTTCGGTGGAATAGACGAAGACGGTGTCGCCGATCTGAATGCGGTCGCCCGATTTCAGCAGGACCGATTGAATCGTCAGGCCGTTGACGAGGGTGCCGTTGCCGCTTTCGAGGTCGGACAACTGCGCCCCCGCTTCGCTGACAACGAGTTGACAGTGCCGGCGCGACGCCCGCGGATCGGAGAGTGAGACCGCGTTGGCGGAGTGCCGGCCGAGGACTGCGATTCCCATTGGCAGCGGGAAAGTGCGGCCCAGATCGGGCCCTTGCACGACGGCGAGACTGGCCACGGTTACCGCCCCGGGGATTTCTTCGTCGGTACGAACTGGTTCAATTCTAGCCCGTTCGGCCCGAGGAAGTCATCGAGCAGTTCGATCCGGCTCCGGGATTTCAACTCGGCGAGGATCAGTCCGATTTCTTCCCGCCAGATCGCGGCGAGGAAATCGGGGTTCGTCGCCCGCAGCGCCGCCGCTTGCGCCCGGCGGGCCTCGAAGGCGCTCGCGTCGGTGCGGGCCAGCGTCTCGGTTTCGTTCTTGTACGCCGCAGCTTCGTTTTGAAGGCGGTACTTCAACGTGTTGGCATCGTTGATCTGCCGTTCGGCTTCTTGCTCGGCCTGATTCCGCCGGGTGCGGATGTTCGTTTGCGCTTGGTTCACGGCCTCGAAGGCATCGCGGACTTCTTCGGGTGCCGCTAGGTATTCGACGCTGACGCGCTGCAGCACGATGCCGAAGTTCTGTTTGTCGAGGCGATCCGGCAATCGCGTTGCGATCCACTGCGTGAGGGCCGCGCGGCCACCGAGCACACGGTCGACCGTCCGACTGCCGATCCATTCCGCCGCGAGCGTTTCGGTCTCACGGTAAAGTACGGCATCGACTTGATCGCGATTCACGACGTAGTTTTCCAGCGATCCATCGCGGTCGTCGATGGCGTATTCGACGACGAGCTTGAGGTTTACGAGGTTTTGATCGCCGGTGAGGAGTTGACCGTTCGGCAGGCCGGGGGCATCGCTCGATTCGTCCGGATTGTATCCGACGGGGAGTTGCCGGACGACGCGGACCGGCACGCGATCGATGCGGTCGATGCCGTAGGGGAAGCCGATCCAGAGGCCGGGGCCGGGCCGAGCGACGACGCGGCCGAAGCGCCGAACGACGGCGCGCTCGTCCTTCTCCACCTGGGCGATTCCCGTGAGTAGGTACCCGAAAAGAGCGAGTCCCAGGCTGAGATAGAGCAGGCGTCGCATTGAGTGGCCTCAGTCCTTGTGAATCCCGTTCCACAACGAGCCACCGGGCTTGTCCCGGTGGGTTCCCGCTATCACTAGCCCACCCAGACAAGCCCGGTGGCTCGTCGGTAATGGCCTCGGTATGATTCGCGATCCTCACTTCATCGGCGGTTTCGGCGGTTCGCGCAGCATTCGGAATAGCTCGTGATTCAGCGACAGTAGCAGCGTGTCCTTCGTGTCCATCAGCGAGGCTTGCAGGGCCTTCAGCTTCTGCAAGAAGGCATAGAACTCCGGATCCTTCGCATGCGCTTCATTCCGCAATCGGTCGGCGGTCACGTCGGCTTGCCCTTCCAACAACTGCTTCTTGGCCTTGGCGTCGGCTTCGATGTCGCGACGTTCCTTGTCGGCCTTGCTCAAAATTTCCGCCGACTCCTTGCGGCCTTGGTTCTCGTACTCCGCGACTTTGCGGCCGCGCTCGCTGCGGATGCGTTCGTAGATGCTCGCGCGCACGGCCTCCGGGTAACTCAGTCGCCGCACGCGGAGCGTCACGATCTCGATGCCGTATTCGTCGCGGACTTTCGCTTTCAAATCGTCCGAGAGCAGTTGTTGCAGCAACTTCTCGGCGCGGGCTTCGGTCTTGCCGTCGTCGGCGACCGAGATGAGTTCATCGAGCGACATCCCGCTGATGATCGACGCGAGCCGGCCCGTGATCCGCGGCGCGAGTACGCGCTTCACTTGCTCCGGCGTCCCGACGGATCTCACGAATTGATCGGCGGCCTTCGCATCGGGCACGCGCCACGTCATGAAAGCGTCGAGGGTCAGCGTCTTATCGACGGTGCCGGTGGTCGGGTCGCGCGTGAGCGCCTCGGTCGCGGGGAGGTCGAACGATTGCAACCGGTGATCGACCCGCAAGACGCTGTCGATGGGCCAAGGCATCTTCAAGTGCAGTCCAGCTTCGGTCTCGCCATCTTGCGTGGCGACCGGTTCGCCGAAGCGCGTGACATAGGCGAACTCGGCATAGTCGACCGTGTAGAATGCCGTGCGCCCCCAGACGACGAGCACCACCGGCAGCGCGATGTACAGCAGAACGCGTCTCATGGATCTTTCTCGCGTTGGTCGCCGCCGCGCGGGAAGGCGAGAGGTACGCCGCCGGGTTGCACCCGCGGCATCAAGTCGGGGTCGATCAGGTAGAGCTTGCGGGTACCCGGCAGTTTGTCGGCGTCGATCAGGATTTTGTCCCGCGTCTTCAGTACGGCAGTGATCGCCGCGAGACCCAAGCGAAAATCGGTGAGCGAGCGCCGAGTCGCGATCAATTGCTGCCGGCGCGTTTGAATCTCCGCTGTGACCGCGGCGCGATCCTGGCCTTGCTTCACGCGTTCTTCGAGTTCCGCATTCAACTTGGCGTCTTCTTCGGGCGTCAGGCTATTCCGCGCCGCCTGCCAGCCGAGCATGACATCGCGGGTCGCGGTCGCTTCGGCGGTGCGCCGGTAGGCTTCCGCCTCGGCCGAACGCACTGTGCGCACGTTGTCGTCGTTGGCGCGGGACTTCGTTCTCGCGGCGTCGGAGCTGGCGTTGTTCACGGCGGTGTCGCGCTTCTGGATCGCGTCCGCAACGGCGTGATATGCGGCCACGACCTCCTGCGGCGGGTGCAAATCGTGGATCGTTAAGCCGTCGATGCGGACACCCAGCCCACCGGGTGCGGCTTCTTTCAAGCGTTCGCTCAGCTTGATCTGCGCGGCCCGTTCGAACTCGGGCCGGCCGGTACCGAGTAGATTTTGGAACGATCGCGCCGCGATCAATTCGCGAAAAACCGTCTCGGCCACGGAACGCAAAACCGCGTCCGGGTTCTTGCTGTGGAAAAGGTAACCGCGCGGATCGTCGATGGTGTAGCGGATCGTCGCCAGCAGTTCGATGAGGTCGCCGTCGCCGGTCAGCATCAACGATTCGTCGGTCTGCCGGGCGATTCCCTCGGCATGGGAACTGGCCCACGTCAGGCCACCGTCGTTTCCTTTGCTGCCGGCGCGGCGGAGTTTGTTTTGCTCGGTGCGGGCCATTTCCAACTGCTGGATTTTCTCATCGGACAACAACCGGAAACCGATTTCGACCGTCCGCACCTCAGCCGGTTTTACCCGCGTCACGGCTTCGATCGGCCACGGCCAGCGGACATGCAACCCCGGTGACAAATCATCTTTCACTGCGCCGAAACGCTGCACGACGCCGACTTCGTTCGCGGCGATACTCGTGAATCCGGAACCGACCCAAGTGACTACTGACAACGCGATGACACCGCCGAGGATCGGTTTCCAACGGTGGGCGACGGCGTGCAGCAAATCGTCGGCGTGAAC
>JBBRUN010000131.1:0-11414 GCA_038247765.1 Gemmatales bacterium
AGCAGCGACGACCCGGGGCGGGCCTGCCAATGTCGGCCATACTGCCCCCGGCCGTTCGATTGATGCTCGGCGACGAAGACCGTCCCGGCGGCATCCGGGTCGTGGGCAAAGCTCACCGCGAGGTCGTTGGTGCTGGAGACACCGTCGAATAGCAGAATCGACCGCCCAAGATGCCGGGTGTCGAGGTGGCGGGTGGCGTGCGGGGTTATGGAAACCTCCGAGTTGTGAGGAATTGATGAATGCCAAAGAATCTCGTTGACCGAGTCGCTCCGATGGCAGAACGTGTCGATAGTTTGAGAGAATTTGCCAGAGGAAGTCCATGTCACGCGTGGCGCATTGGTTCCGCTCGTTCCTTTGGGTCTCATTCGCCAACATCACCGAGCCTGGCTCCTCACCTGACTCCGCCCCAATCGGTGCGGGCGGTCAACTTGAACAAATCTTTTCGGATTCCGGATGTTCCCGGCGCAAAGCCTCCTTGAGATCGGTGGAATCGGGGAATACTCTTCACAGTAACGCCCTTCCGGCGTTACGATAGTTGCGACCCATCTTGTGCGGCACCGGCGAGACGACCCATGCGGCGATTCTTGGTTCTCTTGGCGGCCTGCGGATGCGGCGCCGTCCACGCCCAAGACCCGGCGCCTCCGCGGCGGGTTCCTCCGGCGGCGAAGGCCCAATCGCTCATCGAACAGCTCGGCAGTCGGGACTTCAAAGAGCGCGAGAAGGCCAGCAAAGCGTTGGCCGCGGAAGGGGATAAAATCCTGCCGCAGTTGAAGGCGGCGCTCGGCGAAATCGAATCGCCCGAAGTCCAGCGGCGCCTCGAAGTGCTGATCGAAAAATTGAACTCCGAGCGGAGCTTCCGGCCGTCGCTGGTTTCGGTCGATTGCAAAAACGCTTCGTACAAGGGCGTATTGAAGGATGTTTGCAAACAAGCCGGGTACGAATACCGCGACGGCGGCTCGGTCGAAAAGAAGATTTCGCTGAAGTTGACCGACGTGCCGTTCTGGGAAGCGATGGACGCCATCGCCGATTTGACCGGTCTGACCATCGTCCCGCAGGACGACGAAAAGAAGTCGATCACCGCGTATAACAACGAGTCGATCAGCCCGCACAATTGCATCGGTGGCCCCTTCAAATTCACCGCGTCCAATATCAGCAGCAGCCGGAGTATCCAACTCGCCAACATCCCCAAGCGCGGGTTGAATTCCAGTGCGGAATACATCGGTATGGGCGTGCAAATCCTCGCCGAGCCGAAGATGCCGATCGTCGGCATCGGCGCCGTGACGCTCATCAAAGCCGAGGACGACAAGGGGATTTCGCTGATACCGCCGGTCGCGGATACGGACGAGAACCGCCGCAGCATCCGGCAGTACGTGGCGAGCAACTACCGTTCGCTGAGCCAATTGTGCAGTTTGAATTTCAACCGCGGCAGCCGGGATGCGACTCTGATCAAGGTGCTGCACGCGAAAGTCTCCTTGGCGATCCTCGTCGAAGAGCGCCCCGAGATCACCGTCGAGAACATTTTGGAGGCGAAGAAAAAGAAGTTCGCCGGGAACGACCTCGACCTCGAGGTCGAAGAGGTGGGCGAGGCCAACGGCGTCGTGTCGCTGAAGGTGACCTTTCGCCAACGCGTCGCCACTCCGGACGATTACAATTGGTACAACACCGCGATGCAGCGGTTGGTGATGCTCGACGACAAAGGCGCCAAGATGACCTCGAACGGCGTAACGGAACAGAGCAACGGGGCCGGGGTGATGTCGCTGCGGTTGAGCTTCAGCACCCCGCCCGGGAAGAAACCCGCCAAAGCGTCGAAGTTGATTTTGAACGAATGGATTACCGAGACGCGTGAGATCGAATTCAAGTTCAAAGACATCCCCCTGCCGTGATGTGCCGATTGCCCGGTCGGCGAAGGTTCCGACATCGCCCGCCAGACGCGATGCGACCTTGACGAAGCGACGCCGGTCGGGCACGCTGACACGAGCCCTTTGCGACCAGGAGCCATCCCATGCGACTCGGCCGATTCTTCCGAACTTGCGGCGTGCTGGGCCTGATGGCCGCATCGGTCGCCGCGGCCCAAGAACCCGCTCAGCCGGGCAAGGACGGGGCGACGATCCCGAGCACCTTCCGCAGTTTCATCGTGTCGGACAAACGGACCGACGCCAAGGATCCGCTGAATCGCACGAACAAGATCCACTGCCTCGTCTGCGAGAACAACCTGAACCCGGTCGTGGCGATCTTTTCGCGCACCGTGCCCGTCGCCGCGGATGAGCCGCTGTCGAAGCTGACGGGCGAGCTCAAGAAACTGTTGGCCGTCGAGAAGAACAAGGCCCAGAACTTCGCGGCGTTCGTCATCTTCGTGGCGCTCGACAAAGAATTCCAATCGGATGACAAGCGCGACATCTTCGCCACGACCGTGAAAACTTTCGGCGAGACCGTCGGCTCCGGCGGCGTCGTGCTGGGCTTGACCGGCCAAACCAACGACGGGGTGAAGTCGTGGAGCTTGAACAAAGACGACGACATCACAGTGGTGCTGTATCACCGCATGAAGGTGATCGGTAAGCCGTGGATCTTCGAAGCCGGCAAGATGTCCGAAGCCGACATCAAAGCGATCCTCGCCGCGACCGAGGCGGAGCTGGCGAAGAAGTAGCCATGTATTCGTCCCGCTGAATAATTCCGGTCGATCACGCCGTAGCCTGCACTTTTCCTGGTGTCCTGAGTTGAAAGTTCGTTCGCAAACATGCCCCACCTTCCGGAGGATCATTCGGCGGACGCCGTCTTAACGCGTCCGGCTCTGACCGCAGACAATCAAACTGACGCTACACAACTTCGGGAAGCTGCTGAACAGAGCGATGGCAACGAAGGGGATCATCGAGGTTCTCCCACGACCGAATCCATAAGTGATGGTTGCAGAATCCTGCGGGCCATCACCGGCACCCGGATCGCATCGTTCAGAGGTTCGTGCGGTTCGATCGCGATCGTCGGCGTTGCCGTGGCTTGGGTCGCCGCGTGAATCTGTGCATCCGGCGCGGCCGCGGTCGCTTCTCGAAGGGCGAGATCCGGCCGGTTGCACTCCCGGCTGAGGTGGAGAGCGATCACCGCTTGTACGCCGCGCGCTTCGACCCACGCCTTCAACACCTCCCCGGCTTGGACGTTCGACAAATGCCCACGATCGGAAAGCACTCGGTGCACCAAGTGCCGGGGGCGCCGGCTGGCCCGTTCCAATTGCACATCGTGGTTGAATTCGAGGGCGAGGACATCGACGCCGCAGAAACGCTCGAGCAAGGTATCGGGCACGCAGCCGAGGTCGGAGGCGTGCCCGTAACTCCAGACCCGACCGTCCGGCAGTGTCTGACCGATCCGGAAGGCAAACGTCGGCTCCGAATCGTGCGGCACTTCCACCGGTTGCACGCGCAAGATTCCACCGAGCGTGAACGGCGTAGCCGTGAAGTTGTGGGTCAGCCCGGCCTTCTTCAGCGGACCGTATTCGTCGAACGCGGCGAGGGCCTCGTGGTGCAGCGGGTGGGCGATCAGCGGGATGTTCAACCGGCGGAGCTGTTCGAGCGTGAACCGATTCCAGTGGTCGCCGTGGGTGTGCGTGAGCAGCACCGCGTTGACATTCGACCAACTCAGCCCGACCGATTGCAGTCTCAGGCCCAAGTCGCGCGGGCCGAAGCCGCAATCGATGAGCAGGCCGCGCCCGGCCGCTTGCAACAGCGTGGCGTTGCCGGAGCTTCCGCTGCCCAAAACCGTGACCCGTGCCGCCATGCCGTGGGAGACCCGCGTGGGAAATAGAGATTGTACAACTCGTCGGGCCGGGCCTCGTCGACAAAGTTTCGCTTGGCTCGGGCGAAGGCCAGCATAATCTAGTTTGATCCCTGCTCGGATTCCCATCTCCCGTTCGATGTCACCAGGAGCATTCCCATGCGGTTGGCCCTTTCCCTGCTCGGAGCGCTGCTCATGGCGTCGCCTCTGATCGCCGCCGATTTCCCCGACCCGCTCGTGATGAGCGACGGCTCCAAGGTCGCCACCAAGGACGATTGGAACGAGAAGCGCAAGCCAGAGTTGAAAGAGCTTTTCCAAAAACACATGTACGGCCGCTACCCCGGAGTGCGCACGAAGATTTCGGCGAAGGTGCTCCACGAAGACGAGAAAGCCTTCGGCGGCATCGGCACCCTGCGCGAAGTCGAACTCTCCGTCGGAATCAAAGACTGCCCGCCGATGCATTTGTTGATGGCCTTCCCCAACGAGCGCCCCAAGGCCGGCTCGCCGGTGTTCGTCGGCATGAATTTCTCGGGCAATCATACGCTGACGGCCGACGACAAGGTCCGCATCCCGACGGCGTGGATGTACGACAACGGGCCGGGCGTGAAGAAGAACCGCGCCACCGAAGAAGGCCGGGGGAAAGCGGCGAAGGTTTGGCCGCTGGAGCAGATCGTCAAAGCCGGTTACGGCGTCGTCACGTTCTACAGCGGCGATGTCGACCCGGATACCAAAGACAGCCGCGGCGGGATGCGTCCGTTCATCACGCCGATACCGAAAGGGCCCGTGCCCGATGACTTTCCATCGACGATCATGTGCTGGGCGTGGGGCATCCACCGCGCCGTCGATTATGTGGTGACGCAGCCGGAGTTCAACGCGAAGCGCATCGCCGCCGTCGGCCACTCCCGCCTCGGCAAAACGGTGCTCGTGGCGACCGCCTTCGACGACCGCATCGCCGTGGCGTTCCCGCACCAAGCCGGCTGCGGTGGCACCGCCCCGAGCCGGCAAAGCAACCCGAAAGCCGAGAGCGTCAAACGGATCAACACGAGCTTCCCGCATTGGTTCAGCGGCAGCTTCAAGGATTTCAACGACGATACCGCAAAGCTGCCGTTCGATCAGCATTCGCTACTGGCGCTGTGCGCCCCGCGGGCGGTGCTGTATTCCAACGCCACCGAAGACCAATGGGCCAACCCGACCGGCCAATTCGAGATGATGAAACTGGCGACCCCCGTCTACAAACTCCACGGCGCGGAAGGAATCGGCGCCACCGAATTCCCCGAGGTGGGCCACGTGCTCGACAGCAGATTGGGCTATTGGATCCGCGAAGGCAAACACGAGATGAACGCGGAGGATTGGAAAGTGTTTGCCGGGTTCGCGGACAAGTGGATGAAGTGATTCGCCAAAGGACTTCCGGAGTCGCCAGCGGACTTCGGAAGTCGCCCGCCGCTACTTCGCGTTGGCTTTCTCGAAGTATTCGCTCGCCTTCTTCGGGTTCAGCGCCAGCGATCCCGGCTTCCAGTCGGCCGGGCACACTTCGCCGTGCTTCTCGAAGTGCTGCAAGGCGTCCAGCAACCGCAGGACTTCGTCGACGCTGCGGCCCAGCGGTAGGTCGTTGATGGTGATGTGCCGGACGATGCCGGTCTTATCGATGACGAACAAGCCGCGGAGGGCGACGCCGACGGCTTCGATGAGCACGCCGTAGTCCGTGGCGATCGACTTCGTCAGGTCTTCGAGCAGCGGGTACTTCAATTCGCCGAGGCCGCCCTTCGTGCGCGCCGTATCGATCCACGCCTTGTGGCTGAAGCGACTGTCGGTGCTGCAACCGAGCACGACGGTCTCGCGCTTGGTGAACTCTTCGACGCGGTCGCTGAAGGCGATAATTTCGGTCGGGCAGACGAACGTGAAGTCGAGCGGGTAGAAGAACAAAACGACGTATTTGCCTTTGTAATCGGCCAAGCTGACGGGTTTGAACTCGCCGTTGACCACGGCATTCGTGGTGAAAGCGGGGGCTTCTTTCTGAACGGAAACGGCCATCGGTGCGATTCTCCAGGGTGGGAAAGCCAATCGGACGGCCTGAATGAGGCCGTCCGATTATCGTATTCTGGAGAGAGTCATTCGTCATTCGTTCTTCGTCATTCGCCCCGCTCAACTCGGATTCCGCGCTATCCCCCGCAACCGGGGCCGTCCGCCACGGCTTCCGCCATCACCTTCAGTTGGATCACGCTGCGGTCCTGCTCCTTCTCCAAATACGCCCGGCCCTTCTTCACGTTGACGTGGTCCCACGGTAGCTTCTCGCCGTTGGGCCGTTGGCGTTGGCTGTAGAACGCTGTGTCGATGCCGAGGTCGTCGAAGACCTTCCACCACAGGTCGGCCTTGAAGCATTCGCGCCAACCGTCCATGCGGGCACCGCGCTTCCACGCCTCGTGCAGCGCCGGAGCGACCCGGCGATCGCCGCGTGTCAGGATTCCTTCGAGCAGGCTGGTTTCGATATCGTGCTGTTTGATCTTCACGCTGCGATTCGTCTTCTGGCGGTGCAGGTAGTCCCCGGCCCAGCGGAAGTACTCGCGCGTCTGCATGCCGTTCCACTGGTAAGGCGTGTGCGGCTTGGGCACGAAGTTCGACACGGACGCGGTCACGTCCTTGTACCGGCCGGTCACTTCCTTGCCGATCTGGCTGATCCGCTCGGCCATTTCGACGATACCATCGAGATCGACGGATCGTTCCCCCGGTAGTCCGCAGAGGAAGTAGAGCTTCACCTTCGACCAGCCGTGCTTGAACGCCTCCCGGCAGCCTTCGTACAGATCGTCGTTCTTGATCTTCTTGCGGATCTGCTCGCGCATGTCGTCCCGCGCGACTTCCGGTGCGAGTGTCAACCCGCCTTTGCGGACGCCCTTGATCAATTCCGGCAACGTCCGCAGTTGGTGGTTGATCCGCAAGCTCGGCAGGCTGACGTTCACGCCGAGCGGATTGAAGACTTCGTGCATCCGCTTCACGAGCTGCTCGAAGTGCGGATAGTCCGAACTCGACAGCGACAGCAGGCTGATTTCGTTGGTGCCCGTGTTGCGGTAGCTGTCGAGCGCCGCTTGCACGATGGTTTCGACCGAGCGCATCCGCAGCGGCCGCTTGATCGTCGTGCTCTGGCAGAAGCGGCACTGGTGCGGGCAGCCGCGCATGATCTCGATGGCGAGTCGATCGTGCGGCGTCTGCACGAAGGGGATCACCGGCTTCGTCGGCAGGGGGATGTCGTCGAAGTTGCAGTTGATGGTGCACGGTTCGATGACCGCCGGGACATCGGCGCGGGTGCGGTTGACACTGGCGATAGTGCCATCGGGGAAGTAATCGAAGACGTAGAAGGCCGGGGCGTAGGCCCAATTGACGCTGCCGACGACTTCGGCGAGCATATTCATTCGTCGGCGGTGCGTGTTGTCGCCGTCGCGGATCGCCTTCTCTTTCAGTTCAATCCACATGTTCATGATGAATGGCAGCGATTCTTCGCCATCGCCGATAACGAAGAGATCGACGAACGGCGCGAGCAATTCGGGGTTCTGCGCTCCCGGCCCGCCGGCGATGACGAGCGGATCGCTGACCAAGCGCTCGTCCCCGAAGACGGGGATGCCGCCGAGGTCGAGCATATTCAGCACGTTCGTGTAGCAGACCTCGTACTGCAGGCTGAACCCGACGATGTCGAACGCGTGCAGGGGCGTGAAGGTTTCGAGTCCGTAGAGCGGGAGCTTGTGGCCGCGCAGGATACCTTCCCAATCCATCCAGGGGGCGAAGGCGCGTTCGCAGGCCCACTGCGGATCGTTGTTCATGATCGTGTAGAGCACCTGCAGGCCGTGGTGGCTCATGCCGATGGTGTACGCGTCCGGGAAGCAGAGGCAGAGCTTGCCGCGGACCTGCGCGTGATCCTTGCGGACGCTGTTCACTTCGCCGCCCATGTACTGGGCAGGCGTGGTCACGCGCGGCAGAAGGCGGAAGATTTCGGTTTGGAGGGCCGTGTTCAGCATGGGTCCGGTCGGCTTTCGGTTGGCTTCGGTAATGGCACGGTCGGAGCGGATCGCTTCGTCTTCCCAATCCAACAAATTATCATACACGATCGAGACAATGCCTATCCAGTTCCCGGCACCCGCACCTCGAAGGTGGTCGATGGGCTCCGATCACCGGTGCGCCAGCACCGCAACATCGACTCGCGCGGCGCCTGCGGCCAACAGCACTTCGGTCACGGCGTCCGAGGTCGCGCCGGTCGTTAGCACGTCATCGATCAACAAGATCCGCAAACCCTCGACCCGCGTGAACCGTGTGCCGGCGAATGCTCCGACGACGTTCTTTCGCCGCTCGGCCGGGGTCTGTGTCGTCTGGCTCGGTGTCGGGCAAATCCGCCGCACGGCCCAACTGGCGACCGGCAATCCCAAGGCGAGCCCCAAGCCGCGGGCCAAGCCTTCGGATTGATTGTAGCCGCGCTCCCAACGGCGGCGCCAATGCAACGGTACCGGCACGAGCAGTTGTGGGTTCGACGCCAGCAAACGGGCGCGGGACTGTTCGCCCCAAAACAATCCGAGCGTTTCGGAGAGCGCTTCTTGGTTGGGGTTCTTCATCGACAACACCGCCTCCCGCAGCGGACCGTCGTAGACGCCCAATCGCTGGGCACTCGCGAAACGGTAGTTTTCTTTTTCGCAGCGCGGGCAGCGGTCGCTCACGGGAACATGCGGGCCGATGCTGCTCGCGCAGCGGGAGCAGGTGGAAAACGCGTCCGAATCGAGTGCGGTTTGGCACGCGGGACACAAGCAAACCGGCGAAGGTTCCGGCGGCATGGCCGCATCGCAAAGCAAGCAAACCCGCGGCCAAACGAGTTCGCCGAGGGCATGGATGGCCGTGCGAAGGGTGCCCATGGCTCAGGCCACTTTGCGGGTCGGTGCGTCTTGCAGGGGAATCGCACGGCGCAGAGTTAACGTAAACCGCGTACCGCTGGGATCCGGCCCGGCCCAGCGGACTTCGCCGCCGTTGTTCTTAGCCAGTGCCCAAGCGATCGAAAGCCCGAGGCCGCGACCGCGACCGGCGGACCGACCCGAGTAAAACGGATCGAACATGTGCTCCTGCGATTCGGCATCCGGCCCGGGGCCGCTGTCTTCGACTCGGATCGCCACGCCATCGTGGAGTACCGTCGAACTCAATTTCACGGTGCCACCGCGACCCGCCGCTTGCAGGCCATTGCGAACCAGATGGCCCATTGCCGTGCGGACTTGCTCGGCATCGGCATGGAGCGAACCGTCCGTGGCATCCACGATTTCGAGTTGAACCCCGAGCGTCTCCGCTTCGACGGCAAAGTCTTTCACGACGCGATTGAAAATCGATTCCACCGTGTGGACACCGGACTTCGCCGGAGTCGGACACGAGAACTGCCGAGTACCGGTGAGAAGGTCGTGAATGCGTTGGGTCTGCCGGAGAATCGTCTGCAAATGCTGGGCTTTCTCCGGGTCGGCTTCCCGTGTCTTCAGCCACTGAGCGTTCCCGGAAATCACCGCCAGCGGATTGTTGATCTCGTGGCTCGCCCCGGCGGCGAACTCGGCGAGCGCGTCGAGTTTGGCATCGCGGAGTTGGTGATCGAAGTCGTTGCGGGCCTCGGCCAATTGCGCGATCACCGCGTCGAGTCGATCTTCCAGTGGCACCATCCACGTTTGCGCGGTGCGACCCCGCGCGACGGCCGTCGCCTTTAACAAGCGCGGCAGCAATACCGGTTCGGGATCGTGCGGAACTTCCCGAAACGTCGGTAGGTTCTCGGCGAATTTCAACGCGAGAGAATCGAGTGCGTCGTCCGGTTCTCGACGCAAGTCCGAAAACGATTCGACCGCCGTCGCACGGATCGCGGCGCGGAGAATACGGTTGACCCCGCAGTGTCCGCCGAGGCCGTTCGCCTCGTGGATGGGCAAGTCGAGATAGCCGAGGGCGACTTGAACCCAGAGCGGCATCCGCCAACGGGCGAGAACCCGGCGCGACAATGACATCGGATTGTCAGTGCCGCCGAGAAACCGGCCGAGCGGGGCGAGCAAGCCGACGGCCCACGCGGCATCCGGCGAACAGTATTGCGTTTCCGTTGCGAGCAGCTCAGCGACGTGGGCGATGCTTTGACCAACGATCTCGGCATCGCGATCGCGGTACCCATCGGCCTGTGTTTCCAGCAATTTCGTCGCGGTTTCGCACAACCCCGGTTGGCAAAGCGTGGCTTCGTCGAGTCCGAACGTCATCGGATCGGGAGTCGGGCGCGAATAGCGCAGGACGTGGAGAACGAGGCCGGGATCGTCGCGGAGAACTGCGCTGTCCGGCGTGTCGTCCGCCAAGGCCAACAGCGCTGCGGTCGCCGGGCGGAGCCACGGGTACGCCTGCGCAAATTGGGCCGACGACGCCGTACTCACCCTTCACCCCCGGATGAAGTGCGGAGGGCGGAATTCGGTGGGCGGAATGGAAGAGGTTCTCCGATTCCGCACTCCGCACTCCGCACTCCGCATTTCTGAAATTAGGCCACGGCCGCAGTTTCCATGTCGAGCAGCCGGCACATCTTGTCGATCAGGATTTCGACATCGAACGGCTTGCGCTCGAAGTCGTCGGCCCCGGCGAGTCGCAGCTCTTGGATCTTGTCGTCTTCCACCATGCCGCTGATGCAGATGATGCGGACTTCTTCCAAGCTCGGGTCGGATCGCACCCGCATGCAGACTTCCTTACCGTTAATATCCGGCAGCATCACGTCGAGCAGCATGATGTCCGGGCGGTACTCTTTCACCATCATCCCGGCGTCGAAGCCGTTGGCCGCGATCTTGACTTCGAAGCGGCCGTCGTCTTCGAGCAGGCGAGCCGTGACTTCGACCAGCTCGGCGTCGTCGTCCACGAGCAGCACTTTGCGCTTGCCGCTTTCGAGGGCGTCGGTCGGGATTTGGTTATCCCGCATGAAGCGGTACAACGATTCGCGTGGAATTCGGCGGAACTTGGAACCGGGCACCCGGAACCCTTTGAGTTGCCCGTTGTCGAAGCAGCGAATGATGGTCTGCTGGCTGACCTTGCAGATCTTCGCGGCTTCGCCGGTCGTGAATACCGTCTTCATAAGAATCCATCCTTCCGGCTCCTGCCGGCACGCATGTTGGAACCCGTCCGACGGCTGAAGAGGCCGGCGGTCGGGTGTGGAACCGTCCTTGGAACATGGCGACCTAAGTTTGTGGTCTTGTGACAATGCACAAGACAACGAGGCCCGGTCGGATGGATCGCGGTCGTTGACTGCGGAGGTCGCGCAAGTTGGGGTGTTCAAGGACAATCGAACGCGGGAAGTATAACCCGCAGGTTTTACCTGTCAACCCGGCGACACCGAGAACCCGCGGCTTAACCCATGGCCGTGCAACGGTTTCTTTCGGAGAACCTGCGCACGGGTCAAAGTCAGCCGGCGTTCGCCAAAGCACCGGATCGTCACATCCTCGCCATTGTACCGCCGCGACCATCGCGGCATCGTGCCGAGGGCACCGTCGTTACCGGCAACCCCCAAGCTGTGACGGAGCCAATAGCGACTCAATCCAAACAAAGCAACAGCACTGCCGAGAGCGCGCGAATTGCCAGAATTGGCGAGCTTGGCGAGCCGGCCCCGTCAGGGGTCGGAGTTTCACAAGAAGAACTCCGAC
>JBBRUN010000132.1:0-11413 GCA_038247765.1 Gemmatales bacterium
CACCGTTGATGCCGCGCTGGCCGAACTCGCCCGGTTGTTCCTCCATCTGCTCGCGGCTCTCGACGCGGTCTTGGCCGAGCCGGCCTACAACGCCTATTTGCACACGACGCCGATGAAGGCGAAGCCGAACGGGCACTACCATTGGCACTGGGAAGTGATCCCGCGTACGGCCCGCGCCGCCGGGTTCGAATGGGGCAGCGGCTGTTTCCTGAACGCCGTGCCACCGGAGAAGGCTGCGGCGGAATTGCGGGCGAAGTTGTCTGTTGTGAGCTAGAATTCCACGCCCAAGAGTACAACTTTGTTTGATCTTTTCCTGCGGCACCTACCCACCTCACAAGAAAGTGACCAACTCTTCGGAATGACCAAGAGCATCCAAATACTTACGGCGGGGGGTCTGCGAATCTCAAAGTCACCACCAAGACAAGCCCAGTGGCTCGTGTGGTTCAAGATTATTGACGAGCCACCGGATTTGCCCCGGCGGGTTTCTCCAATCAGACACCACCGCGACAAGCCCGGTGGCTCGTGTTGAGTAGTCAGATTCCCCTGCCAAATGCACCACCGGGATCAGCCCGGTGATTCGTGCGGCGTGATGTTCGGAAGTCTCATGAGCGGGAGAATGGGAGCCCGTGCGAAAGTCCCGAGGCCTGTTCGTCACTCACTCGCACGTTGCTCACCAATCGTCGTTTGTGAACACGGGCGGTTTCGCGGGGGCCTGGCCGATCAACTTGAACATGACGTCGCTGTAGATCATCTCGGTCGTCGAATCGGTTTCGGATGCGGGGAGTTCGGGTTGGCCGAACTGCGGCTGGAGTTGGAAGGTCGGCTGCGTGACCGCAGCCGTCGTTCCGAGGGCCTGATATACCATGGAATCGTCCGCTTTCAATCGGATTTGCAACGTCCAATCGATGCTGCCACTCGAGTTGCGCGTGTACAAGATCGTGATCAGCGCGGGCTTGTCAGCCGGCTTTTCCCCGAAGACGATGAGGTCCTTGCCGACGGCGGTGGCGATTCCGTCGGCGAAGCGCGACCGCAGCCCTTTTTGTAAATTCGTGACCATCGGCGCGTCGCGATCGACGACGGAGATCGACACGGCCGGGGTATCCGGGCCTTTAATCGATTCGAGCAATTCCACAATGCCTTTACGCATCTCCGGGTCGGCATTCGGGTTCGCTTTCACTTGGGCGATCGGCGGGTCGTAGAGCTTCGCGAGCAGTTCTGTGGCTTCGTCGCGGTGCCGCGTGTTGCGCGGGTTCAGCAAATAATCCCGCAGCCCTTGGGCGCCCGTGAATTTCTCTTGGCTCTCTTTGCCGATGTTGCCCTTGGCAGCGTTGAAAGCCATGTCGTCTTGGAAGCCGCCGTTCGTGCTGGAGAAGAGCGCGTAAGACGCGCCGCCGATGACCAGCCAGAGCAGCAGGCCGAGTAAACCTGTCTTCGCGCGGCCCTTCTGCGTGACTCGGTCGGTCATGGTGTCGATGCGGAGATCGGCTTCGTTGACGTTCGCGGGGGCTTCATCTTCTTCGGCTATGTACTTGGCCACGGCCCCGGCCTCGTCGTTATCCAGATCGACGAACGGACCGTCTTTCCGGTCGCGCACCCAAGCCAAGGCGTGGTAATAGTCCGCGACTTGTTCTGCGAGGACGCGGTTCGGCACCGGCACGGCGTATTCGTCCATCTCCGAGCGCACCAGCACGGCGTTCGTTCCGTGCGGGACGACCTCGGCGTCGGGTGGAATTTGATCGACGCGGATGGTCTCGCCTTCGCCACGGAAGGCGTGCTCCGAATCGAAATATTGGAAATACCCGGCGTAGCTATCGGTGTTGGCGAACCAGCGGCGGACGGCGAACCAGATCAGCCAGCCGCCGAGCAGTACGCCGGCGGTTTGCAGCATGGCCGTGGCCCACGGCGCTTTGCTGGAGGTGTAGCCGATCCAAAGGAATAGCGGCAACACGACGATGCCGAGGAGCGCGGCCCAGATCGGGCGGTTGTCCGACTGGCCCATATAGATGCCGGGAGCCCCGCGGCCGGCGGCGCGGCGGACATCCCCCAAGTATTTCTTGGCTTCCGAATTCAAGGCGGAATAATCGAATGATTGGCCCATGACATTCCTCAGAATCAACTTTCTACGAATCCGAAATCCGCAATCCCAAATCCGAAATGGCCAGTCTCAGTCCGACAACTTGTGCGGCACGAACCGGCTGGTGTTCTGCGTTACCAATTGGCTGTCTTCGCGAATGCCGATGCCGCAGGCCCAACCGTGGACGACCCAACTGCCGACGATCGGGTACATGCCGTCGTGGGCCTTCAAATCGGCCAACTGCTGGTAGACACAGACGGAAGTATCGTAGGCCCCGGCGGTTTCTTGCTCAACGACGCCGTTGCGCACGACTTGGATATTCGCCCCTTCGCGCGCGTGCACCGGCTTGCGAACATAGCTCCCGAACTCCGGTTGTTCAAACCACGCCGGCAGCAAAAACGGCGAGTCCGGGTTCAACTGATAAAGCAGCGGCAGGATCGACTTGCACGAAAGAATCATTTTCCACGGCGGTTCGATCCACTTCGTCCCGGCGTCCGGAATGTGTTTGGCGAAGGTGTCTTTCGTCAGCCATTCCCACGGATAGAGCTTGAAGATCGTCTGGATCACGCGGTTCTGCGGGTCGGTGAAACGCTTCCGCGCCGTGTCGTAACCGATGGCTTCGATGTCGAGATACGCAGTGTTCAGCCCGGCTTGGATCGCCGTATCGCGAAGGTATTCGACCGTGATGTAATCTTCGACGTTCCCCTCAATGGCTGCGAAGTGGATCGCGGCCGGGTTAAATTCTTTGGCCGCGGTCCATGCTTCCACCAGCCGGTCGTGGATGCTGTTGAATTGATCGCCGCGGTCGTCGGTCTCTTTAAGCCAGTGCCACTGGGCCACCGAAGCTTCAACGAGACCCGTCGGCGTGTCGGCGTTGAACTCCAAGAGCTTCGGCGGGCCGACGCCGTCGAAGGCGAGGTCGAAGCGGCCGTAGATCGAGGGCCAGTCTTCGTCCCAACTGCGGACGACGATGTCTTCGAACTCGGGCGGAATTAGAAACAGGCCGAACATGCGGTTGTCGATGACGTGCTGGACGAGTTCGAGGCACATTTCCCAGAGGGCGTAGGTGGCGCGTTCGATGCTATCGACTTCGTATTTGGAAAAGGTGTAGCAGGCCGACTCGTCCCAGTAGGGCTCGCCGGCGAGAGTGTGGAAATGCAGGCCCAGGGCCTCGACTTTGCGCTGCCAGTCGGGTCGGGGTGTGACCGCTAAGCGGTGCATGGCGGGTCAGCTACCGCCGGACATGGCGCGGCCGGCACCGCCGAACCCGCCGGCTCGTGTCGTGGGCGAATAGGCCGATGGCCGGCCATTGGCCGAGCCGGCGTAGGCGGGACTGTGGACGAACAGGAAAAAACCGTGGCCGTGGCGATAGTGGGTGCGGTCGTGTGAGTGGCCCGTGCGCTCGGCGGCTTGTTCGTCGGCCTTGGCTTCCATCTCTTCTTCCGGGGATGGCGCAGTGAAGTATCCCGCGGTGAGGATCCCCGCCCCGAGTAGCACCAACCCGAATTCCCGACTCATGCGGCTCATGGGGACACCTCGCCCTTGGATCAAGTCCTACATTCAATTGTAGGACAGTAGCACACCGGCCGATGGAACGAAACAGGGAAAGCGATAAAAACGCATCCGCCCCGCTAGCGAGGGAGTCTATGTCTGAGGTCTGGGACTCGGATTTTCAGACCTCACTGCCGCGTCGAAGTAACCAGTCGAGCATTCCGCAACAACCGAAACAGGCCTGTGTCCCAATATCGATCCCGACTGCGCACCGCGTTCTGCAGCGTCGCTTCGCGTTGGAATCCGAGTTTCTCTAACACCCTCTCGCTAGCCCCGTGCCCGATAATGACCCGAGCCTGAACGCTTTCCGCATTGGTCGCTTCGAAGACGAATCGGGTGTAGCGCCCGACCGCTTCCGTCGCGATGCCCTTGACCCATTCGGGCACCGCGATCCAGTAACCGCATTCCATTGCCTTGTATCCATGCGTCCAATTCGCACCGACGCAACCGATGATCTCATCCGGTTCCTCTCGGTACGCGATACCGAGCGGATCGGGCCAACCCTCGGCGTACTGAGGATAGGCGACCTCATTCAAGAATCGTAGCGTGTCGTCGATGGTGACGTGCGTGTCGAAGAGCGTATACCGGGTCAAGCGCGGATCCCGGCAGGCTTCGAAAATTGCGGGGGCATCGTCCGGCGTCAGCGGTCGCAAGTGCAATCGCTCGGTTTCCAGCGTCGTCGGCGATTTCACGGGCGGTACCTCCGGGCGATCCGTACCCTTTCAACTTACCGCATTCGCCGCACGGTTCCGCCCATGGACGACACGGTCCGCACCGATCCGATGCGGGTGACCCAAGAAATCGAGATCGCCCCCGGCGAACGGCTCGACGATTTCGACCTGCTCGCCCTTTTGGGCGAAGGCCAATTCGCCAAAGTATTCCTCGCCCGCCAGCGCTCGATGCAGCGCCTGGTGGCTCTCAAAGTTTCCACGAGCCGCGGGGCCGAAGCCGAGACGTTGGCCCAGCTCGATCACCCGAACATCGTCCGCGTCTACGACCAGCGCTTCCTCGATGCCAAAGGCGTCCTGCTCATTTATATGTCGTACCTGCCGGGCGGAACGCTGCTCGACGTGATCGAACGGGTGAAGGCGACCCCGCCGGCAGTGCGCTCGGGACAGTTGTTGTTGGAAGCCGTCGATGCCGCCCTCGACCGTCGCGGCGAACGTCCCCCCGCGGCTTCGCTCGCCCGGCAGCAGTGGGCCGCACGGAGTTGGCCTGCGACCGTCTGTGCGCTCGGGGCGAAGTTGGCGTCGGCACTCGACTACGCTCACCGGCAGAATGTACTCCACCGCGATTTGAAACCGGCCAACGTCTTGCTGAATGCCGAAGGTGAGCCGCTGCTCGCCGACTTCAACATCGGCTTCTGCTCGAACTTGGACGGCGCCGCGCCGGCCGCGTCGTTCGGCGGCAGCTTGGCGTACATGTCGCCGGAGCATATGGAGGCGTTCAACCCTGAGCACGCGCGCCCCCCGGACAGTTTGGACGGCCGTTCCGACCTGTTCGGGTTGGCCGTGACGCTTTGGGAATTGCACACAGGCTCGCGGCCGTTCGGCCGGGAATTCCTCAGCCGCAATTGGCCCGAGACGCTGGAATTCTCGGCCGAACAGCGCCGCCAAGGTCCGGTGGCGGAATTGGTCGCGGCGTTCGATGAAGGGGATGTCGTCGGGTTGAAGGAGTGCTTGCTGCACGCGCTGGCGGGCGAACCCGACAATCGACCTGCGGACGCCGGAGCGCTGGCGACGGAGCTGGAGCTCTGCTTGCGGCCCGCGACGCGAGCGCTCGTCCGGCCCGCCCCGGGCGGTTGGCGGGAGTCCGTCGTCCGCCATCCTTTGGCGACGATCCTCACGATGGGGCTGGCGCCGAACATCTTGGGGTCGCTCTTCAACATCGCCTACAACCAATCCGAGATCATCGACCACTGGCACGCCGCGAAGCCGGTGTTCGATTCCATCATCCTGATCGTCAACGGCATCTTCTTCCCGCTCGGCATCTTGGCGTTCATCCTCGTCATCCGCATCGTCGCCAAAGGTTTGAAACGAGTCCGCGCCGGCGACCCACCGGAGCCGGAGGAACTCGCCCGATTGCGGCGGCGCTGCCTGCGACTCGGTTCGGTCGCCGCGTGGGTCTGCGTGAGTTGCTGGGTCGTTGCCGGGGTGATCTGGCCCATCGCCTTGAGGCTCGCCGCCGGGCCGGCCCCGGACGGTTGGGAAACCTACATCCACTTCTTGCTCGGCTTGGTGATCTGCGGGTTGATCGCCGGGGCATACCCGTATTTCCTCGTGACGTTCCTCGCGGTGCGCGTCTTGTATCCGGCCCTGTTGAACCGTGGTCTGCCGGGCACGGCCGAGTTGACGGCGCTCGCCAAGGTCGATCGCGAGCTCGGCCGGTACCGCACGCTGGCGGCGGCGATCCCGCTGCTGGCCGTGGTGCTGTTGGCGACGAAGGGGTTGTCGAACCCGGCGGCCGTGGCGGTCCTTAGCGTGGCCGGGCTGGCGGGGATCCTGCTGGCTTTCTTGCTTGAAGGGAAGACGCGAGCGGCGCTCGCAGCACTCGGGGATGGGCCGGCTACGTAGCCGGATCGGCTTTCGTTTCTTCTGCTGCAGGCGGCTTCGGAGGCTTCTGCGGGATCATCTGCTGGCACTTGGACGGCCCCAGTATTTCTTGGAGTACCACCGCCATCGGCAGCGATTGGGCATTGCCCAACAGTGCGACCAACTGCCGGCCGAAGGGCGTCGTCGCACCGGTGTTGCGTTCTTTGTATTTCTGCACGCCCGAGATCGTCTTTACGGCCGCCGTCACGACCGGCGCACCGCCTCGGGCCGCGGTCGGCTTCATCGTCGGCGGGGCAAACGTCGGCGACACCACGGCGGCGACGGGAAGATCGTCGGCCGGGTTCATCGAGCGCGATTGCACGGGCGCCGCGGTGGTTTCGAACGTGGTCGGCAGGGCATCGCCGAGGCGGACTTTCTTTTTCGCCGCGACGACCGGAACCTCTTTCGGCGTCGGTTTGGCCTTTTGCAGCGGCGGCGGCGGCGCCGCACCCGGTGCCCCGCGCTGGCGGAGCTTGTCGATCTCGTCCATGAAGCGATTGAGGTCGGCCGCGGCCGGCCGTGCTACCGATGAGGTCACGACCGGCACCGTCGGCGAGTTCGCCCGGCGTTCCCGGTCGCGCTCGACCTGCTTGCGGTCTTGGGCGTTCTTCAGCTTCTGCGTGAGCCATCCGAGCAGGCTCAAGCCGACCATGATGCCGAGGGGGATGAGGAGCTTTTCCATGGTGAAGCTCAAATAGTGTCCCAGCCGTCGCAGAGCCGGACTGGGCTGAATTAAACAGGCTCTTCAGGCCGAAGAATTTTGGTCCAACGGACCGGTTTTGCCTGGCCCAGTCCGGCGTTGCGACGGGCTGGGATACTTCAATTTCCCCGACTGCTGCTGTCGGTGGGTCCACCGGAGATCCCGGCGATGCTCTGCCGCATCGACGTGTCGGCTTGCATGTTCCGCATCTGGTAGTACTCCATGATGCCGAGTCGGCCATCGCGGAAGGCGGCGGCGATCGCCAGCGGCACTTCGGCTTCGGCGAGGACGACCTTCGCCCGGTTTTCCTGGACGAGTGCCTGCATTTCCTGCTCTTTCGCGACGGCAGCGGCCCGGCGTTTTTCGGCCTCTGCTTGGGCCACCCGCAAGTCCGCGGAGGCTTGGTCGGCCGCGAGTTTCGCCCCGATGTTCTCGCCCGGTTCGAGGTTGGCAATGTCGATCGACACGATTTCGAACGCCGTCTGGGCATCCAAACCGGAGTGGAGCACCGTCTGCGAAATCATGCCGGGGTTGGCGAGCACTTCTTTGTGGTCGTGGGCCGAACCGATGGCTTTGACGATGCCTTCGCCGACGCGGGCGATGATGGTTTCCTCAGTCGCCCCACCGACGAGGCGCTCGAGCTTCGTCCGCACCGTCACGCGCGCCTTGGCGAGCAGTTGAATCCCGTTCTTGCAGACGGCGTCGAGGTACTGTTTGCCCATGTTTTTGTCGGGGCAATCGATGACCTTCGGATTCACGCTCGTCCGCACGGCGTCGAGCACATCCCGGCCGGCGAGGTCGATCGCGCTGGCGACGCGCCATGGCAAATCGAGACCGGCTTTGTGCGCGGCGATGACGGCCTTCACCGTCTGCGGCACGCGGCCACCGGCGAGGTAGTGTGCTTCCATATCTTGGGTGTTTACCTTCACCCCGGCTTGCACGAGGGCGATCTTCTGATTCACGATCATCACGTGCGGCACGTTCCGCAGTTTCATGCCGATCATGTTCAGGATGCTGATGTCGGCACCCGTCGTGAGGGATTGAATCCAGAGGCGGATGAAGCTGAAGAAGACGAACAGAAAGACCAGAAAGAAGAGCGCAGCCACGCCCGCGGCGATGATCCAAATGAGGTCGCTGGAGTCCGGGGCGGCGAACAGAATCGGAGGGGCCGGGTTCACGGTGCAGTCCTTTCGGGAGGGTCGGCGACCGAGAACGGTCGCCGGACAAATCTATTTTAGGTCTTCCAGATCGAAGTTGCGCAAATCGCTCGGTTCGTCCACCTGTCGGACGATCACGCGGCCGGCCCGGACATCGACGCATTTCACCCACATACCGGCGTCGATCATCATCCCTTCGCTGAGCGCATCGACGCGCCGGCCGTCGATCACCACCGACCCGGCCGGACGCATCGGGGAGGCGGTTTTGCCGTAGCGGCCCTTGAGTTTGTCGAGTTCCACCAACTCGGGCACGGCGTTCGTCACGCTGCCCCCCGCGGCGTCCGGGTCGAGGCCGCGTTTCAGGGCCATGCGCTTCCAGCCTTGAAGGATGCCCATGCCGGCGGCGGGCAGGCCGACACAAAGTCCGAGCGTCGCCACAACGGCCTCGGTTTGGGTGCCCTGGTACCAGATCAGGCCGACGGCGCTGGCGAAAAGCGCCCCGGCCGCGACCACGAGAAATCCCCCCGTGGGGAGGAAGAATTCGCCGGCGAGGAGCGCGGCCCCGACGGCGATGAGGACGAAGGCGATAGTCAGATACTCTTCCATCAAACTTCCTTCACGACGATGCGAGTGCCTTCGACTTCCACAACTTGCACGCGGGTGCCCGCCGGAATGTACCCGCCTTCGGTCACTACATCCACGAAATCTTCGCCGATGCGGACGGTCCCGGCGGGGCGGAGCACGGTCGCTGAAACGCCGATGGCCCCGAGTAGACTCGCGGCCTTGGCCGCGCCGAGGATATTGTCGAGCGGCGATTCTTCATCCTTTTCGGCGACCCCCGGCAGGGTCATGCGGTTCAAGATCGGGATCTTGCGGATGTAGGTCGCGGCGAGGAATGCGAGCAAGAACGCCCCCATTAGGCTGAAAAGGTATTGGCCGATCTTGGCGCCGAAGCCGATCCATTGGTCACCGGTCTCGGGGATCTTGTCCACCGTCACGAGCGCGAGCGAACCGAGCATGAGCACGATGCCGACGATCCCGGCTGCGCCGAAGCCGGGGAAGACGAAGACCTCGATGAGGATCAGCACCAAACCCATGAGGAAGAGCAAGCCAGCCAACACCACAATCTGGCCGCTGAAGCGCGTGTGGGCCCAGAAGACCAAGATGAAGCAGAGGGCCGCTATGATGCCGGGCACGGTGGTGCCGGGCACTTTGAGTTCGAGGATCAGGCCGGTGAAACCGATGACGACGAGCAGCACCGTGACGATCGGCATCCGCAAAAACGACGAGAACCGGTCGAGCCACGCCGGGGTGGCGTCCTGCACTTTGCCCGGCTCGATGCCGTACTTCGTGTAAAGTTCCGCCGTGTCCGTGCCATCGAGTGTCGCTTGGGCGATGCCGAGGTTCTTGGCTTCGGTGGCGCTGAGCTTCAATAGCTTGCCCTTCTGCTTCACGACGCCGGCGTGTTGCCAGTCTTCGCCTTTGGCTTGGCGGTCGCGCAAATCCTCTTCGGACATCAGCTCGATTTTGTTTTTGTTCACGCGCGAGATGGCCCGCACGATGGACAATTCCTTGCGGATCATCCCTTCGAGCAGGATCGCCGGTACGCCCTTGCGCTCGGCGAGCGGACGCAGCGCGCTCGACCAAAGTTCGATGTTGAAGTCGGGGTTCTTGCCGATGTACCCCTCGAACTCGCCGAACTCGGCCTCCGTCGCGGGGTTGTCTTCGGCGGTCTTGCTTTCCTTGCGTTTGCTCATCACGATCTCGGTGCAGCCGAGGGCGACGATGGCGGCGGTATCCGGGGCTTTGTTCGGAATCCAAGCGACGATCAAAATGCCGTCTTGGCCGTTCTCCGGGTTCTGGAACTTGATGAGTTCGTCGGCCAAGTCGCGGGCCGCTTGCGGGTCGCCGCCGGCGCAGTCGAGCTGGAGGAATAGTACGTTCCCCTTCTGCCGGACGATGTCGCGCACGACCCGGGTGAGCGAATCCGCCGTCCCACGATCCACCTGTCCCGTGAGTGTGTAGCGGAAGGCCACCGGCGGGCGACCGCCGAGCGGATCGTCCCGCAAGCTGCCCGAGGCGATGTTGTAACTCGCGGCAAGCCCCGCGCGATCGGCGACGATTTGGTTGCAGAGTTCGTACTTCCGCAGTTCGTCGGCGGTGAAGGCCTTCGTCTGCCCCTCGGCCGCGAGGATCTTCTTTTTGTCCGGAATCTGCACGCCGATCTTTTCGTAGTCCGCCGCCGGCTTCAGCAGGTCGACGAACCAGACGCCACCCGGTTCGTTCTTGCCTTCGCCGAGGCGGACGGATTTGTCGAACATCTTCTGAATGATCGCCAAGTGCGGCTTGTGGAGTGGCCCGACGATCTCGTTGTAATCCTTGGCGACCCGGGGCGAGAGCGGCGCATCGTCGGGGCCGACCACTTCGCCGAGGGCCGCGTCTTTGGTCATCGCGAGTTGCTTGCAGGCCAGCACCGCGAGCACGGTGTGCCCGGTCGTGCGTTTATGGACGTAAGCGATTGTGCCGACATCGTTGAGGCCCGCGATGTACTCGGCGAGCTCGGCGCACGCGGCGTGGTTCGGATTGGTGACGTCTTTGTCGGCCGGGTTGAAGTCGAAGACGACCTGCGACGGACGCTGATCGCCTTTGGTGCGGGCCGCATCGACGCGGTTCTTGATGCGCGTGACCGCCTCGGTCGTGATCGGATTCGGCACAGCCACGTACAAGCCGGCATCGCCGACGGCGTTATCGGCGCCGGACACCGAGCCGGCGAACGCGGCGAACCAGACCAGCAGTACCAAGCTCGTTTTCAAACCCGAACC
This sequence comes from Gemmatales bacterium, assembly GCA_038247765.1. Lineage (GTDB taxonomy): Bacteria > Planctomycetota > Planctomycetia > Gemmatales > Gemmataceae > JALHQU01. The sequence goes on from JBBRUN010000132.1 coordinate 10,896, forward strand.
CTCACGGAGAACGTAGCGGGACTGTGATTGGATTATAACAAAGCGCGTAGCGCCGTTTCCGGGGAATTCCGAATCGATGTGGGGAGAATGCACGAAAACCGGGATCGGGGCCAACGGCATCTATACCACTACCCGTATCCGGAGTCGATCCTCGCGGCGGAACAAGCCGGGATCGCGTGATCGGGTATTCCGCGAGCGTAGCCTCACCGGATTACTCCGTAACGTCGGGGGTTGAAACCCACCCCCATCCTCCAAAGATAGTCCTTGCCGCCCGCGCTGCTGCGTGTCCCAATAGGGCGGCCCAGGAGTTCCCACCCATGATCCGTCTATTCGTCGCGTGCCTCATCGCCGGCATGCTCGCCATCCCGTCCGGCTTCGGGCAACGTCGGCTCCTTGGGGGCGGTGGGGTTGGGTTGGCCCAAGCCGGACGGGGTGGCCAGCAGGGCGGCGATGAGGCACGCGACGAATATAAGGATAATGGGTGGGAACACCAATGCCGCCCGATATGGGCAACCAGC
>JBBRUN010000133.1:0-11399 GCA_038247765.1 Gemmatales bacterium
ACGGTCTTCGCCGCGAGTTCGTCGGCGGCTTTCTTCGCCAAGTCGCGGGCCTTTTGGCGCTTCCAGACTTCGACGCACTTCGCGCGGGATTTATCGAAGTCCGTGGCCGGCTCGGCGCGGACTTCCGCCGTGCGCCATACCAAGAACTGCGATTGCCGCTCGTCCGGTAAGAAGGACTGCTGGAATCGCTGGGGCGGTTCCGGGTAGGTGAATGGTGCAAACAGGCTCGTCGCCGTGCGGGGTTGGCCGGTCAGCGGATCCATTTCGAAGAAGAATCGCGGCCCGAAGACGGTCACGGCCGAAGTGCCGGTGTGCTGGCTCGTCAGGCGGGCTTTCAAGGGGGCCAAGCCGGGGTCTTCGCCCATGTTGTGCATGTCGAAGAAGCCGGTGGACGCGCCGAGTTTCAAGCCCCGACCCAATTGCGGTTTGCCATCTTTGTCGTTCCAAGTGGTACCGGTGGCGGCGAACTTGGCGAGGAACGCCTCGGCATCTTTCTGGTTCTTCTCTTTGTCCTCGCCCTTGTTGATTGTGCCGAGTTCGTCTTGCAAGGTCTGGATATCTTTGCGGGCCAGCGTGTAGCGGAGTTCGTCGCGGGCTTCCTCGGCGAGCTTGGTTTTCACGGCCGGCAGCGGCAGCGGGGCCGGGGTCAGGTGGATCGTCGCGGCGGCGTTGGCGGTGAAGCGATTGAGCACCGTCGGTCCCGCGAGGCTCGGCACCGGCAGCGAGGCGAGGCCGGCGAGGAAGCGTTGCCGCCATTCGTATTTCTCGGCGTTCAGCATCGTGCCGTTGGCGACATCGAAGCGATGGGCGAGGGTGCCCAGTGGCATGGCGGCGAGGCCGACGGTCGCGGCGGCGATTTGCGGGTTGCCGTAGCTGGTATCGAGGATCGGATTCGTGAACCGCAGCGTGTCCGGGTTCGCTTTGTACCAGCGGCTGTCGATGGCAGTGGTGTGCGTTCTGCGGTATTCGTCGTAGCCGCCTTGGAGGCCGGGGTTGTCCAACTTTTGAAACGCGATTGACGTTGCCAAGGCGATCTCGCCCGGCAACTTGCCGAGGAGACTGGCGCCGAGCGGCGCAGCCAGGAACGCCGAGATCTTCGCGGCGATTTCGGCCTTCGCAACTCCGTCGGCGGCGGCCGTGGCGTAGAAGGGTTCCTTGCCGGTGATTTCGAACCAGCCGATTTTCAACTCGCGGCCTTTCTTCAAACCGGGTCGCACTTCGGCCGGATCGGCTTCGGCGTTCTTGGCTTTGTTGAAGATTTCGCGCAGCTCGGTTTCGGTCGGTTGCCCTTCGACCCTCGACAAATAATTGTCCACGGGTACCGAGATGACGCCGTATTGGGCGGGGCTGGTTTCGGTGCGGTAGAACTCGTAGAAGTCGAAGGGCGAATGGGCCGTGATGCCGTTGGGCGAACGGATCCCGGTCATGCCCATGACCGCGACTTGGGCCATGCGGACGCGGAATTCATCGGCGATGGCGTCGAGGATTTTGTCTTTCGTCGTGCCGCTCGCCCGGCTGTCTTTGGTCATCTCGATGAGGATCTTCTCGCGCTCGTCCGCCTTCAATTGCTGGAGGAATTCCTGCTCGATCAAGCCGTCCACATCTTCGGTGCGGAACGCGATCTTCAGTTGGTCGGCTTTCTTCAACCAGAGCATGAATTCGAGGGAATCCTTCGCGTTGCGATTCGGCAGATTCTGGAAATAGGTGCGATCCATCGACGCGGTCAAGTCGGTCAGCGCGATCAGTTTCCGCACCGCGTTGGCGGCGGCGAGGTCGTCCGAGTTGGTGTTCGGGTTGCCGATCAGTTTCTCGAGTTTCCGCCGGCTCTCTTCGTAGTTCGACAGGAACTGCGGGAGGAATTGCTGCAAACGGGCCCGCTCTTGCGAGTTCATCGCCATCAGCGAGTTGATCATGTTCAGGCCCGAAAGAGCCCCTTGCACCGTGGCCCGGTTCTCCGGGCTGACCTTGCCGGAGTTTTCTTTGGCGTAGTTCGCCAAATTGTTCTTGGCCTGCTGGGCGGCGGTGATCATGTACTGGTTGGCCAAGTTCCGCTTGGTCCGGATCTGCGTGGTCTCGGAGTCGCGGATTTTCTCGCCATCGATTACGGCCAGCACTTCGCCGCGCGATTTTTTCGCGCCGATCCAGCGGGGGAGCCAATCGAAGAAATCGCCCCGGCCGAACGAGAGCACGAACATGAACATCACGCCGATGACGATGACCGACATGAAGATCTTCTGATTTCGGCGGAAGATGTCGAATGGGCTGAAGGCCATGGTACTACTCGGTTTACGGCGTGACTGGCGGACGATTCCGGCCCGACAGGGCTTGACACTTCGACCCGCACTGTACTAATTCGGGGTGGGGACGGCTGATATCCCCAACGTCTGATTCTAGGAATTTCGCGGGTTGCAACAACCGCAAACATGAGGTTTCTCACGGTGCCTGCACGCAAGAAGTCCCCCGATGATTCGACGGCCCCAAAGGCGAAAAAAACGCCCGTCCGCAAGGCGGGGCCGAAAGCCAAGGCCGTGGAGCAGACCGGGGTCGAACCGCTGGAACCGCAGGCGAAGCGCGCCCGGGTCGCCGGTCGCAAGTCGGTGTCCACCGACGACGGCGGCCCCGCCACGGGGCGGACGTACGACCTCGTCATCGTCGAGTCCCCGGCGAAGGCGAAGACGATCAACAAATACCTCGGATCGGGCTACAAGGTGCTGGCGAGCGTCGGCCACATCCGGGACCTCGCCACGGGGAAGGATCGCAAGATCAAAGAGGAAGTGTCCGGCATCCAGATTAGTAATGGGTGGAAACTGCGCTACACCGTCGATCAAGTGCAGAAGGGCAAGGTGAAGCGCGGCCGCAGCAAGCGGGAAATCCTCGACGAACTCGCCGCTGCCGCGAAAGGTGCCAACCGCGTCCTGCTGGCGAGCGACCCGGACCGCGAAGGGGAGTCGATCGCCTGGCACCTCGCCGACGAACTGCAACTCGACCCGGCCCGGACCTTCCGCATCCGCTTCAACGAGATCACCAAGACCGCGATTCAACTGGCGGTCGCGCAAGCCGGGCAGATCGACATGCTGCGGGTGAAGTCGCAGGAAGCCCGCCGGGCGATGGACCGCGTCGTCGGATTCCCGCTCTCGAACCTGCTCGGGAAGAAGGTGGCCGCGGGGCTGAGTGCCGGCCGCGTGCAGTCGGTGGCCGTGCGCTTGATCGTCGACCGCGAGTTGGAAATCGAGGCGTTCCGCAGCGACGAATTCTGGAAGATCACGGCGCTGCTCGCCCCGCAGAACGCCGGCATCCGGTACACCGCCAACCCGGCCACGGCCAAGATCTTCGCCAAGAAAAAGGGGAAGGAAGCGGAGGTGGAATCACCGGACGCCCCGGTCGAAGATACCGATGCACCGAATGTCGAAGGCGAAGCCGCACCGAAACCGGCGGAGTTCAAGGTCGGCTTGCCGGTGCCACCGAAGGGGTCGTTCCTCGCCGAGTTGGCCAAGTGGAACGGCGCCGATCCGGTGATGACCAACGAAGCCCAAACCGACGCCATCGCCGACGTGCTGCGGAAGGCGATGTTCATCGTCAGCAAGGTCGAGCAGAAGGAACGCCAAGAGAAACCGCAACCGCCATTCACGACTTCGACGCTCCAGCAGCAGTCGAACATCCGCTTGCGTTTCACCACCAAGCGCACGATGGACGCGGCCCAGCGACTTTACCAAGGTGTGGAACTCGGCTCCCTCGGCACGACGGCGCTGATCACCTACATGCGGACGGACAGCACTCGCGTCGGGCCGGATGCTCTCCAAGCCGTCCGCGACCACATTAAGAATGAGTTCGGCGAACGCTACTGCCCGGAGAAACCGAACGCGTACGCCTCCGGCAAAGCGGCGCAGGAAGCCCACGAGTGCGTCCGGCCGACGGACGTGGCCATGACCCCGCAGAAGGCCGCGCAACTCGGCTTGGCCGAGGATAACTTGAAGGTCTACACGCTGATTTGGAATCGCTTCGTCGCCAGCCAAATGTCCCCGGCGATCTTCAGCATCACCGCGGTGGAAATCACCGCCGGGCCGGGGCTGTTCCGCACCAACGGCCGCATCGAAAAGTTCGAAGGCTACCGCAAAGTGATGAGCCCGGCGAAGTCGGAAGATGTCCTGCTGCCAGCTTTGGCCGAGAAGCAGCCACTCGACAAGCTCGACCTCACCGAGACGCAGCACTTCACGCAGCCACCGCCGCGCTACAACGAAGCGTCTCTGGTGAAAGCCCTGGAAAAAGAGGGCATCGGCCGGCCTTCGACGTATTCGAGCATCATCGAAACCGTCCAAGCCCGCGGCTACGTCGAGCAAAAAGAGCGGCGCTTCTACGCCACGCAAATCGGCATCGTCGTGACGAAACTGCTCGTCGAGCACTTCCCGAAGATCATGGACATGAAGTTCACGAGCCACTTCGAAGAAGAGCTCGACGAAATCGAAAGCGGCAAGCACCAGTACGCCGACGTGCTCGACGAATTCTGGAAACCGTTCCAAGAATCGCTGATCAAAGCCGAGACCGACATGCCCGCCCAGCGCGGCATCGAAATCGGCGAGGCCTGCCCCAAGTGCGGCAAGCCACTCGTGGCGATGTTCAGCCGGAAGACGGGGAACAAGTTCATCGGTTGCTCCGGCTGGAAAGACCCGGAGGTACCGTGCCTGTATAAGCGCAGCGAAGATGGCACCGAGAGCACCGGGCCGGAAGTCACCGACACCGTCTGCCCGTCCTGCGGCAAATTCATGATCAAGAAGGACGGCCGCTTCGGCACCTTCTTCACCTGCGAAGGGGCACCCGAATGCGTGGTGATCATGAACTTGGGCGCCGACGGCAAGCCGGTCGTGAGCACGCTGCCGAGCCCCGTGCCGTGCCCCAAGTGCGGCAAGCAGTTGCTGCTGAAACTGAGTAAATCCGGCAATCGCTACGTGACGTGCACCGATACGAAGAAGTGCAAGTTCACCTGCGACGCCGATGACACCGGCCGGCCGAAGCCGCCGCCGGAAACGGGCGTGATGTGCGATAAATGCGGCGCCCCGATGACGATCCGCAGCACCTTCCGCGGGCCGTTCCTCGCCTGCACAGCATACCCGAAGTGCCGCAACGCGAAGTCGCTCAACGCCGAGATGAAGGAGAAGCTCAAGGATATTTTGCCGGCCCCGAAACCCAAGGTCGCCAAGGCCCCGGTACCGGTGCTCGAAGTCAAAGACGCCTGCCCGACCTGCGGCGCCGGCATGAAGCTGCGGTCGTACATGGGCAAGTACTTCTTGGGCTGCAACAACTATCCGGACTGCCGGGGGAGCAAGCAATTGTCCCCGGAGCAAATGGCGCAGATGCAAGCGCCCCAATCGCCGGTGGAGGCCTAGATTCTGCCCCATACGAGCCCGGTGGCTCGTATGGGCTTTTGCGATTCTCCATGGGCCTGTCACCCGTCCCGCAGCATCTCGCGCGCAGCGTTCCGCCCCGCAGCTCCCATCACGCCTCCCCCCGGATGCGCGGCGGCACCGCACAGGTACAAGCCCTTCACCGGCGTGCGGTAGTCGGCGTACCCCGCCAGCGGGCGCAGGCTGAACATGCTGCTCAGGCCCATGCTCCCCTGCATGATGTTCCCACCCGTGATGCCCCAGAGCCGCTCCATCTCCGGCGGCGGAATCACCTGCCGATGGAGGACGGAGCGTTTGAAGTTCGGGGCGTACTCGTTCAGGATGTCAAAGCAGCGGTCGGCGAATGGATCGGCGGCTTCGGCCCAAGTCGTCCCTTTCAAGTGGTATGGGGCGTACTGCACGAACATGCTGAGGATGTGCTGCCCCGGCGGTGCGAGCGACGCATCGAGCGCGGTCGCCATCGTGCATTCGAGCATCGGGTTCGCTGCGGGTTTGCCGTACTTGGCATCGTCGTAAGCCCGTTCGATGTATTCCATGCTCGGGCAGATGTGCATGGTCCCGTGGTGTTGCGGTCCGATGCCGGTGCCGGGCAAGCAGGTGAACTGCGGCGGTTCGCTCAGGGCGACATTGATCTTCACCGTCGCGGAACTGTAGTCGAGACCCTTCACCGCCGCAATGAACTCGGCCGGGAGATCCTTCGGATCGACGAGCTTCAAAAAGGTGACATTCGCATCGGCGCAGGATGCGACCCGCTTCGAGTGGAACTCGGTTCCATCTTGCAGCGCCACGCCGGTGACAACGCCTTGTCGCACGAGGATGCGGCCCACCGGGGAATTCGTGCGGATCGTCGCCCCGTAGCTCCTCGCGGCATCGGCGATGCTCTGCGACAGCTTTCCCATGCCCCCCTTCACGTAGCCCCAGACGCCGCGGACGCCGTTGCACTCGCCCATGACGTGGTGGAAGAGGACGTACGCCGTGCCGGGCATGCTCGGCGAGGCGAACGCGCCGATCACGGCATCGGTGGCGATGGTCGCCTTCAATTGATCCGATTCGAACCAGCGGTCGAGGATCGGCGTCGCGGCGCCCGTCAGGATTTCGACGGCGTTGGATCCGAGTTCGCGGCCGAGTTTGCGGAAGTTCCACCCGAGTTTGCCGAGCTTCCAAAGGTCGCCGAGGCTACCCCACGGATTCGGTGGCGTTTGGTCGAGCATCGGTTCCAAGAAGTCCGCGATGCGCGTCAGCATCGCTTCGTACTTCGGGTAGTTCTCGGCATCGCGACTACTGAACTTGGCGATCTCGCGCTGCGTCATCGCGGCGTCGGGGCCCATCATCAGGTAACGGCCATCGGGGAAGGGGCTGAAGCTCGAAGGGCTGCGCGGCAGCATTTCGAAGCCGTGCTTGGGCAATTCGAGATCGCGGATGATCTCGGGTCGGAGCAAGCTGTTGACGTAGGCCGCCGTGGAGACGCGGAAGCCCGGCCAAGTTTCTTCGGTGATGCAACAGCCGCCGAGGATGTCCCGGCGTTCGAGGACGAGCACCTTCCGCCCGGCCTTGGCGAGGTACGCGGCGGTGACGAGCCCGTTGTGCCCCGCCCCGACGATGATGGCGTCGTACTGTTCCGGCATGGAGTCGCCCGTGGGGTTGCGGTACCCACTGAGATAGAACCGCGGTGCGATCAGAGCAAGCGGATCCGCAGCGACTCGGCTTGCGCGCGGATGGCGGACTTCTCGCCGTCGTCCAGCCGCTTCAAATTTTTCACCTGCATCGCCATGCGGTTGTTTTTCGCCAGCATCGGTTCGTGACGCATCAAGAAATCCCAGTAGAGCGTGGTGAACGGGCAGGCCGTGTCGCCGGTGCTCTTTGCGGGATCGTACCGGCAGCCCTTGCAATAGTTGCTCATGCGCTGGATGTACTTCCCGCTCGCGGCGTACGGCTTCGACGCCATGATGCCGCCGTCGGCGAACTGCGACATCCCGAGGACGTTCGGCGCTTCGACCCATTCCACCGCGTCGACGTACACGGCCAAATACCATTCGTGGACGAGCTTCGGATCGACCCCGAGCAGCAGCGTGAAAAGCCCCGTCACCATCAATCGCTGAATGTGATGGGCGTATCCGAGTTCCAGAGTCTGCCCGATGGCCTGCTTCAAACAGTGGTAGTCGGTGGCGCCGGTCCAGAAGAACGCGGGTAGCGGTTGATGGGCACCGAGTGCGTTGCGTTCCAAATAGCCCGGCATGAAGCGCCAGTAGATACCGCGGACGTACTCGCGCCAACCGAGGATTTGCCGGATGAACCCTTCGACGGATGCCAGCGGAGCGCGGCCAGCGCGGTAAGCCATTTCCGCCGCAGCGACGACGCGGCGCGGGTTCAGCAACTTCAGGTTCATCGCCGAGGACAACCGCGAGTGGTACAAGTACGGCTCGGCCGTCCACAGCGCATCTTGGTATTGCCCGAACGACGCCAGCCGATGGTCGATGAAATCGGCGAGGGCGACTTCGGCGTCGGCGGCCGTGACGGGCCAATCGAACTTCGCCAAGTCGCCGGGGTGATCGGGGAAGTGCTTCTCGACGAGCGCAATCACGGCTCGCGTGGTCCTATCGGGCGGGAAGGATGCCGGCTCCGGAATCAGCCCCGGCCCGGCCTTGCCGAAGGTGCCGCGGTTCTCCGCGTCGTAATTCCAATCGCCGCCTTCGGGACTGTCGCCGTCCATCAGCACGCCCGACTTCACCCGGAGTTCGCGGTAAAAATATTCGAGCCGGAGCTGTTTGCGGCCGTCCGCGAAGGCATTGAAGTCGGCGAGCGTACTGAAAAAATGCTGGTCGGTGCGGACATTGATCGGCACGGAAAGCTTCTCGGCGACCGCGAACAAAGATTCCCGGACGCGATGATCCCCCGGTTCGGCGAGGACGAGCGACTGCGGCCGGTGTTGGCGAATGGCCCGTTCGAGCTCACCCGCCAAGGATCCCGCATTGTCCGCAGCGTCGAGCATACGGTAGTCGACGCGGTATCCGCGCGAAGTCAGTTCGTCGCGGAAGTGTCGCATCGCCGACAGAAACAGCGCAGTGCGGGTTTTGTGGCTCCAGACGTGGGTCGATTCTTCGCGGACTTCCGCCATCCACACAAGATCCACACTCGAATCGAACTCGGTGAATGCGGTGGAGTCGATGTCGAGCTGATCGCCGAGCACGAGAATCAGATGCCGGGTCGGAGTCGGTGGTTTGGCCATGCCCCATTATTAGATCGAACGTGGGAGCGGTGTTTGGGAAATCGCTTGGCCAAGTGTTCGCGGCGCTGTAACACAATAACAACAGGGCAGGTATCATCGCTTGGGCCATTCCGATTTCTCCCGCCGCGTTCCCTTTTCATCGAGGTGTTTATGGCTATGTCCCGAAGTCGCCGGGCTTTCACGCTGATCGAATTGCTCGTGGTCATCGCGATCATCGCGATCCTCATCGGCCTGCTCTTACCGGCGGTGCAGAAGGTTCGCGAAGCCGCGGCGCGGATGCAGTGCAGCAACAACTTGAAACAACTCGGGCTGGCGCTGCACAATTACGAAGGCGCCATCGGTAAGCTCCCGCCGCTCTACCCGTACACGGCCCCGAACTCGACGACGCAGAACTACCGCTATACGTGGAGCGTCCTCGCCCAATTGAGCCCGTACCTCGAACAGACGAACATTTACAACACGATGGATCTCACCCAAGAGATCTTCGTCCCTCCAACGTTCGCGATCTCGCCGGCCAACCAATTTGCCGTCGTGCAAAAAGTAAAGATCTTCCTCTGTCCCTCGGACAAAGGCGAACCGGTCAGCAGTGCTTTCGGCGTACAAAACATGGGGCCGACGAATTACGTCGCTTGCCACGGCTCGGGCCTGGCCAATAACGGTTCACCGGTCAACGCAGACGGGATTTTCGTAACGCAATTCGGCGTGAAAATCACGGACATCACCGACGGAACTTCAAATACGACGGCGTTTTCCGAGAGTATCCTCGGCGACGGCGCAGAAAGCACGACGACTCAACCGGGCGACGAACGTACGGCCTACAAATATCTCGGGTTCAGTGGAAACTTACCGAGCGACGCCAATTGCGCCGGTACTCCGGTGTCTTGGAACGGGTCGAATCGCCGGGGCTTCATGTGGGCTTCGGGCGAACCCCGCTGCGTGAGCTATAACCACTATTACGGCCCGAACTCGAAAAACTTCGACTGCATCGCCAATAATCCAGCTTTGCCGGGCTTCACCGCCGTCGGTTATCGGGCAGCCCGCAGCAAGCACACCGGCGGGGTGAATACCCTACTCGGGGACGGCAGCGTAAGATTCACCCGAGATTCGGTCGATCTCAACATTTGGCGCGGAGCCAGCACCAAGTCGGGCGGCGAAGTGCCAGGCGAATTCTAATGGCAATGCGCGACTTTTCCACGGCCGAGTCTGACGCCGCCGCTCTTCGGCGGCGTCGTTTCGCACCATACGTCTACGCCGCTGTCGCGGCGGGGGCAATGCTCGCTACTCTTCCGGGCCGAACCCACGGATTAGGCTTGGTGACAGTGCCCCTGTTGGCCGATTTCCAAATGGAAGCCGTGCCGTATTCGATGTTGAACCTCTGGGCGACTCTGCTCGGGGCTATGTTCTGCCTGCCCTGCGGCTGGCTCCTCGACCGGTTGGGGGTACGGGTCGTCCTTACGGGGAACCTGGCGGCGTTGGGCTCGGTTGTGATCGTAATGGCCCAACTCGGGCGCGACGGAGCGGAGTTGCCGCTGCCCAGCTTCGATGTCGGATCCTTCGCATTCGGCACCGTCCGCGTCCCGGCAATGCTCTTCGTGCTCGTTTTACTCACGCGCGGATTCGGGCAAAGCGCCCTCTCCGTAGTCAGTCTGGCGCTCATGGGGAAAGCCGCCGGGCGCTCCCCCGGTCCGATCGTGGGCGTTTATTCTTTCCTAGTGTCGATTTTCTTCATGGCCGCATTCAAGGGCGTGCAAGTGGCCTTCGAAGAACTTCACGCCGATTGGCGGAGCGTTTGGGGCGGCATCGGCTGGGCGATAGTTGGCTCGACCGTACTGGTCGCCCTGTTCGTGCGCGATCCCGCCCCGGCGGTCGAATCTCGCTCGGTCGCGACTGACGGTGCGACACTCTTCCGAGCGCTCGGTACCCCGGCGTTCTGGCTCTTCGGGCTGGCCACCTCGCTATACGGACTCGTCGGGGCCGGCGTATCGCTCTTCAATCAATCGATCCTCGCCGAACGGGGCTTCGACCGGTCCGTCTTCTTGGACGTGACGATCTTGGCACCGATGGTGGGCTTGGCGGCGAATCTCGCGACGGGTGTATTCGCCCGTCGGTTCGGTTTGGGCAAGCTCATGGCGATCGCCATGGTCGTCCTCGCTAGCGCTTTGCTCGCGTTCCCGTACGTCACCCGACTCGCCGAAGTCTACGCTTACGCAGTTGCCATGGGCATCGCCGGCGGGATGGTGACGGTGCTGTTTTTCGCAGTGTGGGGCCAAGCGTTCGGACCACGCCATTTGGGGACAATACAAGGCGCGGCCCAATTACTCACGGTCTTGTCGAGCGCGCTCGGGCCGGTGGTACTCGCCGTCTCGCACAGGGCCTACGGTTCATACGTGCCCATTTTCCAGCAGCTCGCCGGCGTCGCATTGCTCTTCGCCGTCGCCGGCTGGTTCGTGCCGGTGTCCAAGTTCGCTCCGCCCTTGGAGGTCGTAGACGATGGCGATGATCGCTGAATCGCGGAAGGTGGAGTACGACTCCAACGGCTTCGTCGTCGTCCGCGGGCTGTTTCCGAAGGAGTTGATGGTCCGCGCTGCGGCGGAAGCGGAAGAAATGCCGAAGCGGTTCGAGCGGCTCGTGGACGCAAAGAATATCCGCTGCCGTTGGCAGGACAACGTCTTCACGGGCGATTGCACCTTCGAGACATTCGACCCCGTCATCGACATCGGCCCGGCCTGCCGCGAGATCGCGTTGTCACCGGAGTTGCTGAACCTGCTCGGCGA
>JBBRUN010000134.1:0-11379 GCA_038247765.1 Gemmatales bacterium
ATGACAACGACCCACACTCGACTCCGGAATGCCGCGAGTACGGGGAGATGACCGGCGGCGATTTCGGCGAGGATCTCAGGATTGATCGACGCGGCGAGATAAATCGAATGATCCGCCCCGGCCTCCGCTAAATAAGCGACACAAGCAATTTCCCATCGCTGCGATGCTGGCAGTGCGAACGGATGTATAGAATCGCTGTTTCGGCACATGGAGTTGCATCCGTGGCGGAGCGCTGGATCTTGTCCGTCGGCATCGACAAATACCTCGACCCGCACTGGGGCGGGGTTCCCTATGCCGAGACCGGCGCAACCGAGATCGCCAAGGCACTCGGAAACTCCATGCTATTGCTGGGGTCGCAGGCGACGAAGACGGTGATCGAATCCAAACTGCGGAAGATCAAAAAGTTCGCGAAGGTCGGCGATACGGTCGTCGTCTGGTTCGCCGGTCGCGGATTCAGCAAAGGCACTCGCGGTTACTTGGCCGCGTGGGACACGCAGACCGACGACCCCGCCGAGACGAGTTTGTCGCTCCGCGATTTGCTGAAGGATCTGAGCGCATCGAAAGCGTCGCACATCGTCGTGTTGCTCGATGTCGGCATCGGGCCGGAACGCGCGGGATTCGACTCGCACCTCGATGAAGCCGAACTGCGGAATTTGTTCGAAGGCTCGGCGAAGGCCGTGTGCGTTACGACCTGCACACCGGGCGAAGAATCGACTTCGGCCGGGAACTGGAAAGCCGGCACCGCCACGCGGTTGATCCTCGATGCTCTCACCGGGCAGGCCCGCAAGGCGACGACGAAGGCCGGCACCGTCACCGCGCTGACACTGCACGACTACCTCGGCGACGAATTGCCGCGCTCGCTGCGGAAGCATTTCGATCACGGCGTCCGGCAAACGCCCCGCCTTTACGGCGAGCAGAATGCGGGGGCCGTGCTCATCGACCTCGCCCCTTTACTCGGCGCCGGGAATGCGACGCTGCTCGACCCGGAGCGACTGAAGCGCGTCGTCTTCCGAACCGAGAGCGGCGGTCGGGTCAAAGACATTTCCGGTTTCCGCAAGACGTTCCAACTGCCCGAGAGCGCCAGCCCCTCGGCCCGGAAGTTCATCGCCAAGTGCGCCACCGATGATCTGCGCGAGGATTTAAATCGACTTTACGAAGCGGCCCGCGAACACCTCGGGTACAAGCGCAAAGACATCGACACCGCCATCGACGCCGAGGGGATCGGCACACTGCGCACACCCGACTTCGAGTACACCATCCGGCTGACGCTGGACAACGACGACCCGACCCAAGTGACGTGGCGGCGCGAGGTCGGCGCCTTCTCCGATCCCGGTTTCCTGCGCGGGCCGGGCTTCAAGAGTCTCTTCGGGAACCTGTTCGATCAGCTCGTCTTCGAATTCGATCAGCCGGTCGATGTCGAAGCGTGGATCGACCGGCTCGAAGACAAACCCCAACGGGGCGTAAAACTGCACATCGAAAGCGACGGCAGCGCCTGCGACGTGACCCTCGCCGGCTTCGCCGGACGGGTGCGGATCGAGCGCACGGCCCTGACGGTCCGCGGCCGGGGGCACGACTCGGCGGGGTTGCTGGATCAATTCTTGGCGTTCTTGAAGAACTTCGGCGGGCTCGGGGAAAAGCGGCGACTGCGCGGGTGACAGCCCGGTGTCAGCCGCCGCTGCGCTTCGCTTGGAAGCCCAACCGGAGAAGCTCTTCGAGGATTTTGTCGCGGTGGTCGCCTTGGATTTCGATGCGGCCGTCTTTGGAAGTGCCGCCGGTACCGCAAAGGTTTTTGAGCTTCGTCGCCAGTTCCTTCAGCTCCGCTTCGCCGAGGGTCAGGTCGAAGATCGTCGTGACACCTTTGCCGCGCCGCCCGGCGGTCTCGCGGCCGACTTTGGCCGGGCCGAGTTTCTTCGGCTTCGCCTCCCGCTCGGGTTTGGGTTCCGGCGCCGGGCCACCGCCGCCGAGCCACCGGGCGATCAGGCTGTTCACCATGCTGTCGATCGCGGCGAAATCCTTGGCGTTCCAGAACTCGACTCGCTCGTCCGGCGCCGGGAACTTATCTCGGTAGGCCGGTTCGTCGAAGCCGACGATCTTGGTCGCAGACTCCACATCGCCGATTTCGAGCGCCTGCGGCGACCGGGCCGTGGCCATGAGATCGCGGATGCCGGCCTTCGCCAAATAATCGAGGGCATCCTTCGGCATGGCCCCTTTTCCCGGAGTGAGTCCGCGTGAGATTGCCCGCCACGGCAGGTTCAACTTGGTCGCCGCGGCGTTGAAGAGAATCTCCGCGATCCGTCCGCGCCGCAAGTTTTGCGATCCGATGAACAAGACGATGGGAGGGGCGTTGGCCATGCCGGGAACACTCGCGTTCGGGATCTTAACGATTGTCGTCGGCAGTGCTCACTTGCCACCAACCAATTCTTTCGATGCGTTGGACGGACCCGTCGGAGTCGGACAACACTCGATGGATATCGGCTTGGCCACAAGGGTTCCGATCCACGCTTGCGGTGGTGTTGGGAAAATTTCCCGCTCCGGCTCGTAGACGTATTGGAAATCGACGCGGAATCGGCCGGCCGCTTTCGGCGACGCGGCGAGCTGTCGCCAAAGTGTGTGCGACGCTCCCGGGCGAATTTCGACGAGGTAATCTTTCGGCCACGTCGTGTTGTGCCACAGCCCGGTATCTTTGCAGAAGTACTTCGGAGCGACTTTCCGGCCAAAGCGATCGGTGACAATAAACCGATAGTAGGGCATGTACTCGTCCCGATCCGAGCCGTCGATCGGTGTCAAAATCCAAATCGGCGATGCTGAATTGTTGCTGAATCGGAGGGTAGTCCAAATCGTCGATGCCGTCGGCTCTTCGACGTGTGCCGATACGATTTCCACCGTGACCGGATTGGTCGGTGTAGGAACCGTCGGGACATGGTCGATGCGAATTCCCACGTTCATCGCCGCCATAGCAAATCCGAGCAATCCGAGCGCCCGTGCCGTATCGGTGGTCATCGCACTTCCCTCGTCGCCATTGTGAGCACTGGCCTACCCGCAATTCGGCAGGCCATTGCGCCCGAGTTTATTGCGGTTGCCTATTAGCGCCGGTGGGGCAAATTGTATCCCTTCTTGGCCTCCGAGTCAGGCGGTTCACATTTACTCTCACCGCGAGGTGCATCTTGAATCTCTCGATTCCACCGCGGCGATGCGGGCGTTCACGCTGACCGAATTGTTCGTCGTCATCGCCATCATCGCCGCTCAACGCTGCAATTTCCCGCGCGGGGCGCACTCCTCGGCGATTTTGAACAACTCCAGAACATCGCCCCCTTTGTATTTGCTCGTGCCGATCTTCAGCCAAAACATCGCCGGGCTGTTCGGCACACTCGGGTTTTGCTTCTGCCAGTAGAGGCGGATGGTGCCTTTGCGGTCGTCTTTGTAGCGCACGCGGAACTCTCCGAGCCACGTCGCGGCCGGGATGGCATCGACCTTTTCCGCACCGCCGATGGCCTTCAGCAACTTCGCGAAATCGTCCGGGTGCATTTCGACGGGTCCGACGTCTTCTCGGCCCCGCGGGTGGTTCAGCAACTGGATCCGCATCACATCGACTTGGGCCGGGTCGATTTCTTCGACCGACTGAAACGCCTGCTCTGCAAGCCACGGGAAGACGACGAAAATCATAAATATCGGGACGAGCAACGTGAGCGCGCTCAGCCCGATGAGCCACTTCGCGCTGACCTTGTACCGCTTCGGTTGCGGTGGCAATTGCTGTTCGGGAACCATGCTGGCGACCATGCGGATGCGACGGCGGGATTTAAAGATATTGTAGGTGTCGGCCGTTCGGTTTAGCTTTCGGAGCTTTCACTGCTTTCGCTGCTTTCGCTGCTTTCGCTGCTTTCGCTGCTTTCGCTGCTTTCGCTGCTTTCGCTGCTTTCGCTGCTTTCGCTGCTTTCGCTGCTTTCAGCAGGGGGGGTGTGCAGAATGACTGAAAGCTGAAAGCGAGAGTTGGCTCAAATGGCGTGCCAAAAATCGAACCAATGGCGACGAGTTCGAACAAAATGGCCGGAGGCCGTCGGGCGGGCGGAGTCTCCGGAGTTCCGAAGACTCCACCCGCGCTACGAAAACCTCCAAGAATCGTTTTTACACCCTTCGCGCGGCGAGTTTCCGTTGAACAACCCCGGTCGGTCGTGATACAATAATAATCCTGCCGGTGGTCACGCCTCCCTCCCGAACGGGGTTCCGTAATGCGTTGGGTTTTCTCCTGCCTCGCCCTGTTGTCGGCCTCGATCGCGTTCGCCCAAGAAACGAAGATCAGTTTCTACAAAGACGTCCGGCCGATCCTGCAGCAGAATTGCCAAGGTTGCCACCAACCGGCGAAGGCCCAAGGCGGCTACGTGATGACCGAATACGCCGCGCTCTTGAAAGCCGGGGACAGCGGCAAACCCGGCATCGCACCGGGCAAACCGGCCGAGAGCTATCTGCTTGCTGAAATCCATGTGAACAAAGACGGCAAAGCGGAGATGCCCAAGAACGGCACGCCGCTACCGCCCAAGCAATACGCCACCATCGAAGATTGGGTGAAGCAGGGTGCCCTGGACGACACGCCCGCCTCGGCCAAGGAATTGGCCATTGATGCCGAGCACCCGCCGGCGTATCCCGCTCCGCCGGTGGTCACCTCGCTGGCCTTCCACCCGCTGGGCAAACTCCTCGCCGTCACGGGCTACCACGAAGTTCTGCTGTACAATGTGGACGATTTGAAACTGCAAGCCCGGCTGATCGGCCTCAGCGAGCGGGTGCAGTCGATTGCCTTCAATACCGATGGCACACTGCTCGCCGTGGCGGGGGGCAACCCCGGCCGGTTCGGCGAAATCCAAATCTGGGACGTCGAGAAACGCAAGCTGAAGATCTCGGCACCGGTCACCTTCGATACCGTGTACGGCCTCGCGTGGAATCCGGATAGCACGCTGGTTTCGTTCGGCTGTTCGGACAACACCGTGCGGGCCATCGACCCGAAAACCGGTAAGCAAGTCCTGCAGATGGGCACGCACTCGGACTGGGTTCTCGGCACCGCCTTCAGTCAAGACGGGCTGAACCTCGCCAGCGTCGGCCGGGACATGTCGATGAAACTCACCGAGGTCGGCACCCAGCGTTTCGTCGATAACGTCACGAGCATCACGCCCGGCGGCTTGAAGGGCGGACTCATGGCCCTCGACCGCCGGCCGTTGAAAACCAAGACGATGGCCAAGGTTCCCGCCGATGCCCCGAAGATCGGCGACCGCGTCTACGACGAACTCCTCGCCGCCGGGTCGGACGGCGTGCCGCGACTGTATAAGATGCACCGCGAAGTGCCCCGACAAATCGGCGACGACTCGAACAAGCTCAAGCAGTTCGACGCCATGCTCGGCCGGATCTCCGGATTGAAGTTCGACGCCGAGGGAGCGCGGTTCGCCGCCGCGAGCGGGCTCGATGGCAAGGGCGAAGTCGCCGTGTACGACGTGGCGTCCGGCAAGAAGTCGGCGAAGTGCGAAGCGATCGCCGGCCCGGCTTTCGCCGTGGCCTGGTCGCCGGACGGCAAGACGCTGGCCTCCGGCGGCTTCGACGGCAAAGTCTGGCTCCACGACCCGAAAGATGGGAAACTGCTGAAGGAATTCATCGTCCAACCGAAGTAGGATCACCGAGCATGTTGAAAACCCTGCCGCGCTCGAAGTTTCAGCCGGAATCGGCCCCGGATTTCTCGACTTCGTCCCGCGGGGCGGAACGCGTGTACGCCATCGCTTTTGACATGGACACCGACACCTTGCAGCGGTCGTACCCTGGGACTTCGTGGACAAACGCTTACTCCGAGATCAAGAAAGTGCTCGACCGGCACGGTTTCACCCGGCAACAAGGCAGCGTCTATTTCGGCGAATCGAGCGTCAACGCGGTCACGTGCGTGTTGGCAGCATTCGACCTCGCCAAGTCGCTCCCGTGGTTCGAGATTTCCGTCCGCGATATCCGTATGCTCCGGATCGAAGAAATGAACGACCTTCGCCCCGCCGTACTCCAGGCCGCGGGTTTGCAAAATGATTGATCCGATTCCGACTCACCGCCTCCGAGTGCCCGCCATGCGATTCTCCCTCGCCTGTACTTTGCTGATGATCGCCCCGTTCGCATTCGCCGCCGAGCCGGCGCCGGCCGAGGCGTTGCCGCCTGGGGCCAAGGTGACGGCGCTCGCGGTGCAGCCCGCCAGTATCGCCTTCACCAGTCCCTATGCTTCGACCCAATTGTTGGTCACGGCGACTCTCGAGTCCGGCGAGAAAATCGACGTCACCCGCCAAGCCAAAATCGAAGCGCCCGAGTCGGTGAAGGTCACGGCCACCGGTTCCGTACGACCCGCCAAGGCCGGCACCGGGGCCATCGCCGTCTCGCTCGCCGGGCAATCGGCCAAGGTCGAGGTGACCGTCCCCGCGATTACGGACAAGCCCGTCAGCTTCGTGACCGATGTCCAGCCGGTTCTCGGCAAGCTCGGCTGCAACGCTGGCACCTGCCACGGGGCGGCCCAGGGCAAGAGCGGCTTCAAACTGAGCCTGCGCGGGTACGACTCCATCTTCGATCACCGCGCCCTCACTGACGACCTCGAAGGCCGGCGCTTCAACCGGACCGCGCCGGATCGCAGCCTGATGCTCTTGAAACCGGCCGGGGCCATCGCCCACACCGGCGGCATCGTCTGGGTGCCCGGCGACCCGAACTACGAACTCGTGAAGAAGTGGATCTCCGAAGGGGTCAAGCTCGACTTGAATGCGACGCGGGTGAAGTCGATCGAAGTGATCCCCGCCGTGGTCACGGTGCCCGTCATCGGCATGAAGCAGCAGTTCGTCGTGGTCGCCACCTACGCCGACGGCCACAAGCGCGACGTGACCGCCGAAGCTTTCCTCGACAGCAGCAACACCGACGTCACCACCGTCGATAAAGCCGCGCTGATCACGACCGTCCGCCGCGGCGAAGCGACGATGCTCGCCCGCTACGAAGGGGCCTACGCCGCCGCCGCCGTCGTCGTCATGGGCGACCGCACCGGCTACCAATGGCAGCCGAAACCGGTGCACAACTTCATCGATGAACTCGTCGATGCCAAGTTGCAGAAGGTCAAGATCCAAGTCAGTGAGCTTTGCACCGACGAGGAATTCCTCCGCCGCGTTTCGCTCGACCTGACGGGGTTGCCGCCGACGTCCGAAGCGATCCGCAAGTTCCTCGCCGACACGACACCGACCCAGAAGAAACGCGACGCCTTGATCGATAGCCTCGTGGGCAGCGAGACCTACATCGACCATTGGACCAATAAATGGGGCGACCTTCTCCAGATCAACACCAAGTTCCTCGGCGGCGGCGGTGCCACCGCGCTGCGCACTTGGACCAAAGACGCCATCACCAAGAACGTCGCCTACGACAAATTCGCCTACGGCATCTTGGCCGCCAGCGGCTCGAACATCGCCAACCCCCCGGCCGCGTACTACAAGACGCTCCGCACGCCCGACGCCGTGATGGAGAACACGACGCAACTGTTCCTCGCCATCCGCTTCAACTGCAACAAGTGCCACGATCACCCGTTCGAAAAATGGACCCAAGACCAGTACTACGAGACGAGCGCGTACTTCGCCCGCGTCGGCCGGGCCGAAGACCCGATGTACAAAGGCCAGAAGATCGGCGGCAGCGCCGTCGAAGGGGCCGTGCCGCTCGTCGAAGTCATCAGCGATGTCGGCGGCGGCGAAATGAAACACGACCGCACCGGCGGCACCGCCGCGCCGAAGTTCCCCTTCGCCGTACCCGGTTACACGCCGGATGACAAAGCCGCCCGCCGCGAACAGATCGCCAAGTGGGTCGTGGCCAAAGAGAACCCCTACTTCGCCAAGAGCTATGTCAACCGCATCTGGAGCTACCTCACCGGCGTCGGCATCATCGAGCCGGTCGACGACATCCGCGCCGGCAACCCGGCCACGAACGCCGAGTTGCTCGACAAACTCACCGCCGAATTCGTCGCCTCGGGTTTCGACACGCAGAAGCTGATGAAGTTGATCACGAAGTCGCGGACGTACCAATTGTCGATCGCCACGAACAAGTGGAACAAAGACGACGACATCAACTATAGCCACGCCTTACCGCGCCGGCTCCCGGCCGAAGTGCTCTTCGATGCCATCCACGCCGCGACCGGCGCCAAATCCCGGCTACCCGGCCTGCCGGTCGGGGCCCGCGCCGCCCAATTGCTCGACGGCAACATCGATCTCCCCGGCGGCTTCCTCGACCTCCTCGGCAAACCGGTGCGCGAATCGGCCTGCGAATGCGAGCGATCGAACACCATGATGCTCGGGCCGGTTTTGGCGATGGTCAACGGCCCCATCGTCGGCGACGCCATCAAAGATCCGAACAACCACATCGTCACGTTCACCGAGAAAACCAAGGACGACACCAAGGTCGTCGAAGAAATCTACCTGTCGGTGCTGAACCGCCGGCCGAACGCCAAGGAACTCGAGATCGGCATCAAGGCCCTCGGCGGGTCTAAGGATGACCACGCTTTATTGGTGCAAGACTACACGAAGCGGAAAGCCGCGTTCGACGCCTACGCCGCAACTGTTGACGCCAAAGTCCCGGCCTACGAAAAGGCCCTCCTCGATATGAAACCCACGGCGTGGACGACCATCGCCCCGACGAAGATGGAATCGAAAGCCGGGGCGAGTTCCGCCGCGGCCGACGTGAAGACCGGCAGTACGCTGACGGTTCAGACGGACGGTTCGATCCTCGTGACCGGCAAGCTCGAAGCGTTCGATCTGCAGACGCTGACCGCCGATTTGAAGCTCGACGGTGCCATCACCGGTATTCGACTCGAAGTCTTCGGCGACCCGTCACTGCCGGCCAAGGGGCCGGGCCGAGCCGCCAACGGCAACTTCGTGCTCAACGAATTCCGCGTGACCGCACAGGGCACCGGGGGGACCGCGCCGGCGAAACCGGTGAAGCTGATCAACCCGGAGGCGACCTTCAGCCAAGATCAGTACGGCATCGCGATGGCCATCGACAATAACTTGGCCACCGGTTGGGCCATCGCCCCGCAGTTCGGAGTGAATCAAGCGGCGATCTTCAAATTCCAAGCCCCGGTCGACGCCAAAGGCGGGGTGACCCTCGCGGTGCAACTCGAGCACCGCTTCGGCACCGGGCACAACATCGGCAAGTTCCGGGTGTCGTTCACGACCGACAAGAAGCCCAAGCTCGGCTCGCCGGTGCCCGCCGACCTGTTGAAGATCCTCGAAGCCGAAGCCGCGAAGCGGACGCCGGAACAACAGGCCCGCCTGAAGCAAGCGTATATCGCCACGGATGCGACCTTCCTGCAACTGCAACGCGATGTGCCGATCACCCCGCCGAGCGACGCCCGCGTTCTGGGTGCGCAGGATCTGACTTGGGCGCTGATCAACACCCCGAGCTTCTTGTTCAACCGGTGATGCCATGGGTCGAACGCGAGAAATCCACTACCCGGAGTCGGACGGTGAACCGATGGCGGAGAACACCGTCCAGTACAACTGGATTTCGCTGTTGAAATGGAACATCGAAGTCCTCTTCGAGCCGCGCGATGAGGTGTTCATCGCCGGAGATAACTTCATCTACCCGGCGCAGGGCAACAACAAACTCCGACTCGCACCGGATGTCTACGTGTCATTCGGCCGGCCGAAAGGGGATCGTAGTAGTTACAAAGTCTGGCTCGAAGGGGGCATTTTTCCCGCAGGTGATTGTCGAAGCGCTGTCCCCGAGCTACCGCCCCGCCGAGATGCAGGGCAAGGTCGAGTTCTACGAGCGCCACGGGGCGAAGGAGTGTTACGTACTCGAGCCGCAAGGCACCATGTATTTGGAAGGCTACCGGCGACAAACTCGAATCGATCCCGCCGGACGACATCATCGATTTTATCAGCCCCCTTTTGGGAATTCGCTGCATCACCCGCGATGGCGCGGTGAAGGTTTACGGCCCGGACGGCAAACTGTGGGAAACGGCGCTTCAAATGATACTCCAAGCCAATGCACTTTTGGATCAAGCCGAATCCCGAGCGGACGAGGCTGAGGAATCGGCCCAACTCGCCCTCGACCGAGCGGAACACGCGGAGCGCAGCGCCAATGCCGAAAGGCAAAAGGCTGAGGCCCAACGGCAAAAGGCCGCGCGCTGGGCCGTGAAACTCCGCGAACTCGGCCTCGACCCCGATGCCATTTGAATCCTCCCCTCATCCGACAGTCGAAACGCTTCGCAACGCCCAGCGCCGCTTCGATGCCGAAGCGACGCCCGGCGTTGTGCAAACGACGCGCTACCGCTTGAGCTACTCCGATTGGGGTTCCGGACCTCCGATCATTTTCGCCCACGGCATGATCGACACGACGCGATCCTTCTGCATGCAGATGCGCGGAATGGTCGACGCCGGATTCCGCTGCATCGGCTACGAACTCGCCAACGGCGGACCCGATGGCGCCAATCTCGGCGCGTATCGGCACAAGCACTACGCCGAAGATTTGATCGCGCTGCTCGATCACTTGCGACTTCCCGTCGTCGATATCCAAGGTTCGTCGTTCGGTTCCACGGTCACCCTGTCGGCATTGGCCCGGTTCCCGGATCGCTTCCGCCGGGCCGTGCTGCAAGGGGGATTCGCCCGCCGACCGCTGATCCGGATCGAGCGCGGCCTCGCCCGGTTGGGTCGCTACTGGCCGTGGAAAATGAGCCAATTGATTCTGCGACCGCAGGCCATGCGGCGGTTGGAAGGGGGCCAATTCACCGGGTGCCCGCCGGAGATCTTCGAGTTCCTACTCGAATGCAGTGGCACCAACCCGATCCGCGCCGCAGCGCGACGGGCGCTAATCCTCGACAAAGTCGATCTGCGACCGCTGCTGCCGGGGATCCGCCACCCGATCTTGATGATCGGCGGCGACCGCGACGGGCTTGTTCCGCGGAGCGCCGAAGCGGAAGTAGAAACCGGCTGCCCGAACGCAACCCGGATCGAATTCAGCCCCTGCGGGCACTACCCGCAGTACACCATGCCCGATCCGATGACCGAGGCGATGGTGCCGTTCCTGCGCGGTTAAGGTTTGCTGACATTGATCGTTCCGACGGCTTTCACCCCGGGATAGTTGGCGACGACGTACGAGTTGCGACCGTCGGCCACCGTCACGCGGACGCTCTCCGGGGAACCCTGGATGCCCGGCCCCATCGCTTGCAGATTCAGTTCGTGTTCGCCCGCCGGCAGTTCGATCCGCAAAACTTGGATCTTGTCCGGCAGCAATCCCCAGCAGCGCGTGTCGGCCGCTTCGGTCGCTTCCCATACGACGCCCGCCACATCGAAGGCGACGCTGGCGAGTTGGTTCTTATCGGTGCCGATGGCCTCCTTCGCACCGTAAACA
>JBBRUN010000135.1:0-11364 GCA_038247765.1 Gemmatales bacterium
CAAAGCTTGGCAGCGCGCGCTCACGACCCTGTCGGCGCTCGCGCTCTTCGTGACTATCATCGCCGCGCTCTATTGGGCCAGAGCCGTATTTATCCCGATCACGATGGCGATTTTCCTCGCGTTCGTACTCAATCCGCTCGTCGTGCGGTTGCGCCGGCTCGGCCTGGGCAAAGCCCCGACGGTCTTGCTGGCCGTTTCCTTGGCGGGAGTCGTCGTCCTCTCCGTGCTGGGCATCGTCACTTGGCAATTGACCGAGCTGACCATGACCCTACCCGACAAAGCCGAGGGCATCAAAGCGAAAGTCGCTTCGGTGAAGGAATGGCTCGGGGGCAGCGGCGAAAATCGCTTCGCCAATATGTACGACGAAATCGCGGCGATGATATCTCCGCCGAAGCCACAGTCGGCGACCGTCGTGGAAGCGACGGGCGGATCGTGGCTCACCAAAGCGCCCGATTACCTCAACCCCGTTACCGAAGTGTTGGGCCAATCCGCGTTCGCCCTCGTGCTCTCCGTGTTCATCTTGTGGAAGCGCGACGACCTCCGCAACCGCTTCATCCGCCTCATCGGCGACACCAAATTGACCACGGCCAACCGGGCCGTCGACGACGCCTCGCACCGCATTAGCCGCTATCTGTTGATGCAACTGTTCATCAATACGGCCTTCGGGATTTTGATCGCGGCGGCCATGTTCATCATCGGCGTCCCGTATGCCCTGCTCTGGGGCGTCGTCGCTTCGATCATGCGGTACGTCCCGTATGTCGGCACCTGGCTCGGGCTCTTGCCCGCCGTGCTCGTCACCGTCGCCTTCACCGATGATTGGTGGCAACCGTTCGCGGTCACCGCCGTGTACGGCGTACTCGAACTCCTCTGCAACAACGTCCTCGAACCCAAGCTCTACGGCAAAAGCATGGGCCTTTCGGAAGTCGCGCAGTTGATCGCCGCCGCGTTCTGGGCCTTCCTCTGGGGGCCCGTCGGCTTGATTCTGTCCGGCCCGCTCACCGTCTGTTTGCTCGTGCTCGGCAAGTACGTGACGAGTTTGAAATTCTTCGAAATCCTATTGGGCGACGAACCCGTCTTGGGGACCGAAATCCGCTTCTACCAACGCCTGACGGCCCGCGACCAAGACGAAGCTTGGGAAATCGTCCGCGATGAAACGAAGACGAAATCAAGGATGGAAGTATTCGACGGCGTGATCGTCCCCGCTCTGACGTACGCCAAACGAGACTGGGAACAAAACGACCTGTCGGATGTCGACCTCGCCCACATGCTGGGGATGCTCCGGGAAATCGTCGATGATGCCACCGAACCGATAGCCGAAAAGTCTGATACTCCAACGGTATCTGCCGCCGACATTCCGCAAACCGAGAAAGTGCGGGCGTTGATCATCCCGGCCAAAGACAACAACGACGAACTTGCGGCGAACATGCTGGGCCTCCTGTTGGATACCCAGCGCTGGGAAGCGGACGTCTCCGCGGTTGCGCAATTGACTTCCGAAGTCATGGGCCGGGCCGAGCAATTCAAACCGTCTGTCATTGTCATATGCACGCTGCAACCGGGTGGATTATCGCACACCCGATATATCTGCAAGCGCATCGCCAAGCAATTCCCCGAGGCCCGGATTGTTGTCTGTCGGTGCGGGATCGTGCCCGACGCGTCCGAGACCGTCGCACAATTCACCGAGGCCGGCGCCTCGCACGTCGCCACGAGTTTGTCCGATACCGTCAGGCACCTCCATTCTTGGTTGGGCGCGTTGTACAGTCGGCAAAAAGTCGCCGTGAAAGTGAAGGATGCCCACGGCGTTGGCACGCCAACTGCGTCATCGAACAAAGTGTAATTTCACCCCGAGTCGATATTCAATTGCAGGAGTTGACCATGGTCGATGTGCGCGAAAAAGTCAAAGGCGGGATCGATTCCGCCGCCGATCAGGCGAAGTGCGCGACGGATCGCACAGCGGGGATCGCGGGCCAAGTCAAACACAAGGCCGAAGACGCAGTCGACGCCCTCGGCGAACTTGCCACGGAAGCGAAAGACCGCGTCCAGCACTTCGCGGTCGATGCGAAAGACAAAGTCCAGCACTTGGCGGAAGAGGCGTACGACAAAGCCGGCGATAAGCTGGGCACGCTGAGCCACGACGTCACCGAACTCGTGAAGAAATACCCGATGCAAGCTTTGCTAATCGGATTTGGCGCCGGCCTACTTATGGGCCGCGTCAGTCGGGCCTAACCCATTCTCACCTCGGAGTCCTCAATGTTCAAGCTTCTCGCAGTTTTGGCTAGCCTCGGCCTCGCAACAGTTTTCGGTGCGTCCGACGCCCGAGCCTGCTTCTTCAAAAAGAAGTGCAAAAGCCAGCAGACTCAAACCATGGCCGCTCCGTCTCCGGACTGCTGCGGCGGCGGTCATCAGTCGTACTCGCAACACCAAGGTTCACCGCAAATGTACGGTCAGCCGTCCATGCAGTACTACGGCAACCAAAACTACGGCTCGATGCCATACAACTACGGGCAGCCATCCATGCAATACGGTGGCCAATACCCCGGCATGATGCGGCTCCTCCGCTAAGCGGTTCCGCAATCCCAATGCAACTGCCCGGACCGAATCCGGACAGTTGCATTTTTTTTGATCCCAATACGGAGACACAGACGTGAAAATCACCGGCATCGCCTTGCTCGCAATCTGTTTCGCCCTGCTCCTGTTCGCGGGTATCTCGCACTTCGCGCTCACACCTTCGCCTGACGATATCAACGCTTCATCGACGCCGTCTTCGCCGATCTTCAGCCCGGCGATTATACTCACTGTGGCTGCGCTCGCCGGCATCTCGGGCTTCTTGGTGCTGCGCTTCGGTGGTCGGGGCTACACCGAGAAAACACCACAACCACTGCCGAACCGGGTGAATTGAATTGGCCCGCGAAATTGAAGATCCCCGGCTACGGAGCCGGGGATCTTCTCTTGGTAGATTCAACGAATGCCATTCCGCTCCCGGAGCGGTCCTGTAGGAACCGTTCCACCGATCTCGCAACCGCAGTCCAAGTCGATATCTCGTTTGGATGCTCGGACTCCCATCGATAAATTCTTTTGCATCTTCACGTCGCGATTGGGGAATATCCAGCATTCACCCGTATCGTTGAGGAAACAGACGAATAGTAGATAATGCTCTTGACCATAGTCGATGGCGAGGTGCGCATACGCCGGCCCCTTCGGTGTATCGAGTGGGATCGGCGGATTGAGTTGGGTCATCGCTGGCGTTTCCATCGGATGGGTGAACTTCTCGTAACCCTTGGCAATGCAACGAACGTTCCGGCATGCCGGATTTATTTTGAAATGACGGGTGTGTCGGCACCCGGTATGGCCTCCGCGCCGTGGGACGGGGCGATGCGACGCCCCGCTCGCTCCGCGACCACCTTCGTCACTTCGGCCCCGAAGATTAGGATTTGAGTGGAATAATAGATCCACACCAAAAGCGCCACCACCGATCCGGCGGCACCGAATGCGGAGCCGACTCCGCCCAAGCTCAAATACAAGACGATCAGATATTTCCCCACGTTGAACAGTCCGGCGGTGAGAAGTGCGCCGAATAGTACATCCCGCCACGAGAGCTTCGCGTCCGGAAGAACTTTAAAGATCATGGCGAATAGGAAGAATTCGACTGCAAAAGTCAACAGGAAGTTCAACAATTGAAACACCAGTGCGAGCGCTGGCAGTAAGTCGGTCATATATTGGCGAACGGCCCCCATGGCGGTGGATAAAACCAGCGAGACGACCAACAGGAACCCCACACCCATGACCATGCCGAAGGACAGAAAGCGGGCCCGAAGGAAAGTCGATATCGGCCGTCCTGGCTTCGGTCGAACTTTCCAAACGTCGTTCATGGCTTCTTGCAATTCGCCGAAGACGCCGGTTGCGCCGAAGATCAGCGTGACGGCGCCGATCACCAACGCGAGAATGCCCGAGCCCGGCTTTTTCGAATTCGCGAGTATCTCTTCGATCGATTTTGCCGATTGTTCGCCGACGACCCCGGCGATTTGTTCCGCGATGCCCCCCCTCGCCGCTTCTTCTCCGTAAATCATCCCCGCGATGGCCAAGAAGATGACCAACAATGGCGAAAGCGAGAGGGCCATGTAGAACGCGAGTGCGGCCCCGATCCTCGGGGCCTTATCGTCGATCCAGGCTTCCCCGGCTTTCAGGATCGTATCTCGAAAGCTCTTCCAATTCACGCGGCGACTCCGTTTTGGTATTGATCGGACTTACAATCGGAGCTTGCCGCCGTTGTTTTGCAGGATGGTCAGAGCTTCTTCCGTGTCTTCGAGCGTGTTCACCGTTACCAGCGTTTTGCCGGCCATCAATTCTTGTTCGAAGTAATCGGCGTCGTCTTGGGTGATGCCCAACCCGACGAGGCCACCGATGGCGCTCCCGACCGTGGCACCCACGCCCATACTAGCCAAGAGGCCGATCATGGCTCCGCCCGCAATGACGGGACCGATGGGCGTGAGCAGCCCGGCGAGGACGGCCAACCCGAGACCCGTTCCCGCGGTCGCGCCGAGTGCGGCGCCGATCCCCGTCCCCTGCTCCCAATTCGCCCCCGAGGTGTCGCCGTCTTTTTCGAGTGTCCCATCCGTGCGCCGAGATATGAGACCGATCTTGTCGTCGGTGAAACCGGCCGCGCGCAGTTCGCGCACGGATTTGTGCGCATCCCCGATGCTCGAAAAGATGCCCCCGACGATCGTCGTTGTTTTCACCATGAATTACACCTCCGGAAATGTGTCGTGCTTAAGATCAACCCAGTTGCAAATGAAATGCCGGTATTTGCGGGAGATCGAATCCAGAACGAAAACAGCCGGCCGAAATATCGGGCCGGCTGTTCGATCGGAATATTACGAAAGTTAGCGGCGAGTTGCGCGGCGTGTGTGCAGGCAGCTGACGGGCATTGGCAAGTTCGGTACGTGCGACAGGAATTTCTGTTGGACGACTTCCGAGGGTCGCAACCCGGCCCTGTCATCGGGAAGCGATTCTTCCGAATCCGAAGATTCGAGCCAACTGACTTTGGCCTCGAAATAAATGCTTTCTGACACTAAAGTCTCGTTCATCGCCTGGCCTCCTGATGTTCAACACCGTTGTAAATCAACGAGTCGCATCATCCGTGCCGTCCGCTCTGCGAAAAATCAAACTTGAGTTATTTGAACACGACTTGTGCGAATGGTGCTGAAATCGCAAGGCCGCGCAGCGGATTGCACATCGTTGCGCACAAGATCAACCAATTTCAATCAAGACGTTTTGAGTGGTTTTATGCACATTCAGCGGAACCATGCCGTTATTGCATGCGACGCCGTCTGATTCTAAGCTTAAGATTCCACGCTGGTGACCGTTCGGATTTCGACATTCAATCCGGTAAACGGTGGTTCCGAATCGGTACCGAACGACGAATTGCTTCCAGCTCGCGGGGATGCAGGGATTGAACGCCAAGTTCATGCCCACGCGGCGGATACCGAGAATGTCTTCTAAGCCGACGCGGTAGAGCCACGCCGAAGAGCCCGTGTACCATGTCCAACCGGCACGGCCCACATGCGGCGGACGCGAATACACATCGCCCGCCAATACATACGGTTCGCCGCGGTATTGATCCGGCTTCGCTTCGACCGGATTGATTTGCGCGAAAGCCGAATGGGCCGCGTCGCCGCGGCCGAGCATCGCCATCGCTTTTACCACCCACGTCGCGGCATGGGTGTACTGCCCGCCGTTCTCGCGCACGCCCGGCAGATAACCTTTGATGTACCCCGGTTCGAGAGCGCCCGCATCGAACGGCGGCGCGAACAGCAGCAATAAACGATCTTTTGTCCGGGTCAACTGCGCGTCGGCCGCGTCCATCGCCGCGGCGGTACGTTCTGGCTTTCCGCCGGCGATCACCGCCCAAGTTTGGGCGATCGAATCGATGCGACATTCGTCGTTGGCCGAACTACCCATCGGCGTGCCATCGTCAAAATACGCGCGCAGATACCAACCGCCGTCCCAGGCGTGAGTCTCGACCGACTCCCGCAGTTGACCGGCATTCGAACGATAAGTCTGCGCGAGCGCGGCATCGCCGAGGCGATCCGCGATCCCCGCGAACTTCTCGAGGACGACGACTTGGAACCACGCGGCCCACACGCTTTCGCCGCGCCCGCCCGAGCCGACGGTATTCATGCCGTCGTTCCAATCGCCGGTGCCCATCAGAGGCAGCCCGTGGGCGCCTAGCCGCCAACCGTGCGCGATCGCCCGGACGCAGTGGTCGAAGAGAGTTCCAGTCTCAACCGAGACTTGGGGCACACCGTACACCTCGTGCTGCTCCGGCGCGAGCGTCGCCGCTTCGAGGTAGGCCAAATTCGCTTTCAAGATTTCGTCGTCGCCGGTCGTTTCCACGTATTCGGCTACCGCGTACGGCAACCACAGGAAGTCGTCGGAGAATCGAGTCCGCACGCCGTTGCCGGCCGGTTCGTGCCACCAGTGCTGCACGTCCCCTTCGGCGAACTGGCGTTGCGCGGCCCGCAAAATATGGGCTTTGGCCTCAGCGGGCACCGCGTGGATCAACGCGCACACGTCTTGGAGTTGGTCGCGGAAGCCGTAGGCGCCGCCGGACTGGTAAAAAGCCGAGCGACCCCAAAGTCGGCAGGACAACGTCTGGTAAATCAGCCAGCGGTTCATCATCAAATCGAACGCGGGGTCGGGCGTCTCGACCTGCACCGTATTGCAAATTTCATCCCACCGCGAGACGACTTCTTCGAGGGCCCTCTCTGCGGCATCGGGCGTCCGGTGCGCGAGGATGATGCGCTGCGCGGTCGCCGCGTCGGCCGCTTGGCCCAACAGGAACACGACTGTCCGCTCTTCGCCCGGCGACAGCGTGATGCCGCCGCGAATGGCCGCACACGGATCGAGCCCCGGCCCGGTGAAGCCCGACAGTGCGGCGCGAGAAAACGAAGCCGGTGCGGCGGGGCTGCCGTTGCGGCCGAGGAATTCGGTCCGATCGGCGGTCACCGAGCGCGGCCGGAGGTCGGTATCGGCGAATGCGACGTGCGATGGAATGTCCGGGTGGAAGGGATTTCGCGCGAAGAGCGCCCCGGTCTCGGCGTCGAGTTCCGTGACGACGTGCGAAGCCGTGGCTTCGCGGTAGCTGCCGAGAACCCACTCCGCGTAGTACGTCACTTCGAATCGCCGGATCGCCGCCCCCGTGTTTTTGAGCTTCAACAGCGAAATTTTCACGGGATCCGCGATGGGCACGTAGACCGTCAATTCGCTCTCGATCTCTTCGGCGCCGCGTTCGAATACGGTGTAGCCTTGCCCGTGGCGTACGGTGACGCCCTGCCCCGTCCGCACCGGTAACGATGTGGGATTCCACACGGTGTGCGTATCGAGGTCGTGCAGATAGATGGCATCGCCCGGTGGATCGGAGACGGGGTCGTTGCTCCACGGGGTCAAGCGGTTCGATTGGCTGTTGCCCGCCCAAGCGAAGCCGCCGCCGGAGTCGGTGACGAGAAATCCGCCCGCCGGGTTGGCGATCACGTTGCTCCAAGGCGATGGGGGCGCGCGCTCGGGCCGGATCACGAACTCCAAGCCATCGGTGGAGAAGCCGCCGTATCCGCCGTCGAATTGGAGTGGTTGCGAGACGGCGAAGGCCGAGAATTCCGAGGCGGGCCGGACGACTTCACGCGTTCGGCGCGGCGGGAGAACCCGCGGGGCTGCCGCGGCGTCGACTTGCGCGGCGACCGGGCCGATCGCGTCGTCCAACACGACCCGGGCCGCCGCGAGCAAGAGCGTCCGGTCGACCTCCGTCATCTGCCAACCTTTGCGGACGAACACGCCATCGGGCCGGTCGATTCGATCGGTTAGCCCGGCGGCTCGGATCGCACCGATCACTTCGTCGTGCAATTCATCTTGGTAGCCGCCGGCATTTTCCAGCAGGAGGACCAAGTCGGTTTTGAACGCCTTGGATTGCCAGTAAACATGGGCCTGCAGCAACTGCCGGGCCTGCGGAAGGCCGGCCATACCGTGGAGGCGGAGGACGAGGATCGGCAGATCGCCGGAGATGCCGAAGGCCCAGAGACCCGATTGGCCGACCCGGTTCGCCGCCAATGTTTCGCGGTTCGCGCGGAGGGGTCCCGTCGGATAAAGCAAGTACCCGGCGATGCGCTGAAACAGGTGGACATCGTCCGGTTTCCAATGATTGCCCTGCAACTCGATGTTGGAATGGGCCCAAGCCAGATCGAAGGCCCGGCTCACCGAAGAGAGCGCGTGGTATCGCTCGGTGAGTGCCAACGCTTCTTCGCGCGTTGCGGCGACGCCGGTAGTAAATGCGGCGACGAAACTTTGCCCCGGTTTGAGGGCGACCGTGCGGCGAATGGAAAAAATCGGGTCGAGCACGGCGCCCTGGGTTCCGGCCAAATTGCGGATTTTCGGATCGAGCGCCGCAGGCGTTGCGGCCGTGGAGCGCCGACCGAGAAAGACCTCCCGCGACGTTTCAAACGATACGGCACCGGCGACCTCCTCGGCCGCAAAGGCGTGCACCGCGAAGATCGGCTTTTGATCCGCGGAGCGCGGACGCCGACGGCACAGGATGGCCTGGTCTTGGGCAATCCATTCGGTTTCGAGGAATAGTTTCCCGAAAGCCGGGTGCGCCGCGTCGGCCGCGTGTTGGGCCAGCACGATCTCGGCGTAGCTTGTAATGTCCAACTCTTTCGATTTCGATCCGCGATTCGTCACCTTGATCCGCCGCACTTCGACGTCGTGATCCGGCACGACCGCAATCTCGACGAAAGTTTCGATCTCGCCATCGATCCTCCGGATCTCGGCTTTATCGATGGCGAAGGTCACCTCGTATTCATCCGGGGCCGTCGTCGTCGGCTGATAGCCGGCCGACCAAAACCGGCCGCTGCGCCGATCGCGGATGTACAGCGTCTGACCGTCCACATCGCAAGTGGCATCCGGTTTCCAACGGGTCACATCGAGTTCGCCGCAGCGGCTGAAGCCACTGCCGGCGTTCGTCACCATCACGGTGTAATGTCCATTGGAAAGCAAGTGCGTACGAGGCATCGGCGTGTGAGGCGACGTGAGGCGTCGGCGGACCGGGAAGTCCGGAACCACGAGTTCCCGCTCCGATTCCGCAACCTGCAGGTCGGGCACCATCTCCGGCGCGCCCGAAGGGACGCGTTCATCGAGCAGGAGTTCCGAAGCGCGCACGGCGGGCTCGCGCCGCAACCGATCGCGCATGATCCCACCCGCGAGGCGATTGGCGATGGCCAAGAGGCCCATCCCTTGGTGGTGGGCCATGTAGGATCGCACGATGTTCGGTGAGCCGTCCGCGTTCGCCCGGCCGGGGGTATAGTCGATGGCTTCGTAGAACCCGAATGGCCCTTCGCCACCGACGGCGCGCAGCTTCGCCAAGTTGCGGACGGCGGCGGGGGCATCGATATCGACGGCGAGCAGCGTGGCGTACGGGGCGATGACGCGATCGCGGTCGAGCCCGCGTTTCAAACCGAGCCCAGGCACGCCGAATGACTGATATTTGTAGACTAGGCCAGGGTCGAACTGGTAGTAGCCCGATTCCGAAACGCCCCACGGCACGTCCGTTTCTCGACCGTACGCGATCTGTTGCGCGACGGCCGCGTGTTGGACACGATCGAGCAAGACACCCCGCGCCGTCGGCAGCAGTAACCGGGGCATCAAGTATTCGAACAGCGTACCGCCCCAAGAGATCAGACAAATTTCGCCGTAGGTGCGGGTCACGAGTCGGCCGAGCCGGAACCAGTGCTTGCGGGGCACTTCGCCGCGGGCGATGGCCAGGAAGCTCGCGATGCAAGCTTCCGATGCGAGGAGATCGTAGTGGCTGGTATCGAGCCGGCCCGTCGTGGCGTTGTATCCGATGGAGAATAGCTCACGGTCGGGATTGTACAGGAACCCGAATGTCATGCCACCGGCCCACGCCGAAGCGCGGCGGGCGACTTCGGTCAGCGCGCTGCCGGGGCTAACCGCCGCATCCCGGTGGCGAATCGCGAGGCCGTTCAGCCGTTCCGCCCAATACTCGGCACGCGTGTTCGGCTGCATTTCACGGACGGCATTCAGCAATTCCGACGTCCGCATGCAGATTGCGGCGACTTGGCCAGCCGCAATCGCATTCGTTGCGGCGCCGAGGGCGAGCGCGATTGCCGGGCTGGTTTCGCCATCGAAAGTCGAGCGTAACACGGCGAGGGTATCGGACAAACCCGCTGCCATCGGCGGGGAATTCCCCTCGGTGACGCCGTGCTTCAGCGCGAGCAGGCACGCCAAGAAATTGCCGCTGTCCACCGTCGATACATACGCCGGCAGTAAAGTGGCCAGCGTGTTGGTTTCGTACCAGTTCAACAAATGCCCGCGATGGCGTTCGAGTTTGTCGAGCGCGTCGAACGCCCGCCGGAGTCGATCCTCCATTTCGGCGGTGGTGATGTAGCCGAAATCGTGTGCCGCGAGCACCGCCAAGAGATACAGGCCGATGTTGGTGGGCGAGGTGCGATGCGCGGCGATGCCCAGTGGCGCTTCTTGGAAATTGTCCGGTGGCAGCCAGTTATCACCGGGGCCGACGTGCGTCTCGAAGAAGTCCCAAGTGATGCGCGCGACCCGTCGAAGCTCCGCTTCGTCCGACGGGGTGAGCACGGCATCCGCAATGGTTCTCGGACGACTGACCCAATAGGCGATGACCGGCGAAATCAGCCAGACGAGGACGAAGGGCGACGCCAAAACGAGATTTCCAGGCGCCGCGATTGCGACGGCCGCACCCACCGCCAACGCGAGAGCCTGAGCCGGCCACATCGTGGCGAAGAATTGGTACAGACCGCTGCCGAGCCGCGATTCGGCGGAGGCGGCCGTTTCCCACTCCAACATTCGTCGTTTGGTCACGAGCACGCGGTATAGGGTGCGAACGATGGCGTCGATCGCGAGTCGCGCCTGGTCCGAAAGCAACGCGATTTGAAGCGCGGCCTGCCCGAGCGTATTCGCCATTTCGAATCGCAACTTCGATGCGAGCGAACGGAATGCGGCCCGCGTCCGCAACTGAACGACCGTGTCGGCCAGATAAAAGAACGCCGGTGCGAGCCACGCGGATAGGGCGAAGAGGGTCCAAGCCCACGCCGGGCCTGGGAGAATTGTCCAAGCCAAGGCTAGCAGCAACAAAGCCGCGGGGGCGACGAAGCTGCGCCGTAGATTGTCGGCTATTTTCCAACGCTCCAGCAGCGGCAACGCGTTCGGCAATGCCGGGCCGTCGGCTGTGGGCACCGACCGTCCGAGCCAAGGGATCAGTTGCCAATCGCCGCGGATCCAGCGGTGTTCCCGCTTGGCGTAGGCGTGGTACTTCGCCGGGAATTCGTCGAA